>NZ_JBFRSX010000109.1:0-16250 GCF_041473835.1 Vibrio sp. 10N.222.55.A1
TTTAAGTTACTATATATAATCTTGGTCGGTTGTTTCTTGTTTGGTTTAGCCATAGAAGTTAATGATTGAACTCTTTATTTCTTAAGTTTAGGTGCGACAAGAACCAAGCTTATCCCAAGAAGTATAACGGTTGATGAGACTATAAATTGCATAGTGACAGGTTCAGATAACAGTAATACGCCACCAAGTGTCGCGATAACTGGAACAGAAAGCTGTGCAATAGACGCAACCACGGTATTCAGTTTTTTCACTACGTAATACCACAAACTATAACCGATACCAGAAGCCACAGAGCCCGATATAACCGCGTAAATCAAACCTTGCTCAGTGATAGACACTTGCGTTAATGCATTAGGTATTAAAACTAATAAGCTCAATGCCACAAGGATAACTAGCGAGCTGAATCCAAAGTTAGCGGTGGTCGATTGCAGTGCGTTTGACGATTTCTTTCCTGCCAATGTGTAAATGCCCCACCCAATTCCGGCCAGATACATCAAGATAATAGAAACTAAGTCGGGTGCTTGAGTCGATTCCGTTGGCATTAACAAATAAACAAGCCCTGCCACAGATAACAAACACCCGCCCCACTCAATGAGCGACATTCTGTTTCCAGAAAACAGGTGCGCGGCAATCATCGTAAATTGCACTGCGACAAACAACACCAGAGCACCAAGACCTGCGCCGAGCTCTAAGTAAGCAAACGAGAAACCAAACATATACACGAGCAGTGACAGTATTGACGTGAATTGAAACTGTGATTTTAACCTTGTGTATAGCGATGTGTTGTTTGTTAACACACGTCTAGCTTTAGATTGGGAAGACAAAGTTAATAAAATCAGAAGCGTAAGCGCACCAGATAAGATGCGAACGATCGAAAAGCTCAAAGGATCGATCGTTTGATCCATTAAGGCCCAGCGACACAAAACTGAATTCGCAGCAAATGCCACCAGCGTAATAAATGTAACCATCAGAGTTTGCATCGTTTTTCCTAAATGAGTTATTTGGTCCTAATTGAGTTTTCTTGGATTTCAATCAACGTCAGGCTTCACCCAAACTTGGCTAAAGTCGAACCAACCTAATGCATTACATTTCGCGTTTTGCAACGTACCACATTGATCTTTATTAACGCCTAACCAGCAATGGAACATCGGGATCAATTGATTGCTTTGGACCAGTTGTTTACCTAACTGTCGTGCTGGGAATTGCTCGAATTCACCAGAACGCCAACGGTCAATCATGTAACACCATTGGTCGAAGTCCTCTGCCGGGCTAGATTCATCAAGAAAACTGTAGTCCATTAACCAGCCAGCCAAGGCGTCGTCTCTGTTATTGGCGATGCCCATAGGGTTAATCCAAACATCAACATCATCGGCGTGCGGAGGATCGGTTTCGTAACCGTAAAGATCAACATCGACGTTGTATTGCTTCAGCACCGTGACAATCGCCTTTGCAAGCGTTGGGAACATTGGGTGTTGGCATTGATACGCTAATCTTATGGTAGGCTTCGAATCTGCTGGTGGACAAACGGGCACTTTTAACTTTATGTCATACCAACCGGGTTTTATCCCATAAGCGTGTAACACGCCCAAATCGATAACAGTCTCTTTTGGAATATGAACAAACAGATCCGCCGCATTCAACGCGTTAGATAAAAACTGTGCCCATGCGGGATCTTGTGCAATACCTTTCTTTCTATTGAGCAGTAAATACGTGCAGCCAGGATCGAGTTCTACTTCATCGCTATCGCCACGGTCGGCCATAACAGGCTTAGATAGGCTTGGGTAAACCATTGAAGAATAAGCCTCATCCACCACCCAAACTTCAACGCGATCAATTAACGGTCTAAAACCAAAGTACCCATTAAAAGCGGTTAACACGAGTTGTTTCTCGTCGTTCTTTTCAATGCGATAAGGTCCCGTTCCAATCGGTCGAATATCGTAGTCTTCACCACGTAAAGTGATCGGTAATGTGACTTTAGCGACCGATTCCGTTAGTGCGAGGGGAAAATACTTGTCTGGACGTGTGAGAAAAACATCTACTACACAATTTGCAGGTGAAGAGACATCTTTGATATGCGAAAACATGTTGAGAGGTTCGAGTGCAAGCAGTGTATCCACAACATGATTGGTTAACAGAGGTTCCCCGTTATGGAAACGAACACCGGGTCTCAAGAAGAATCGCCATTGGTAATCGCTAATCTGCTGCCACGAGTGCGCAAGATCAGGCTGGAGCTGATCGTTTTCATCCAAACGCGTTAGACCACTGAAGACTTGGCAGGCGATGTGTTGCTCTGAACGACGCATAGACTTTGTCGGATTAAGCATGGATAGCGGACGGTAATAAGGCAAACGAATAACTTGTTCGCCTTCTTGATACTGTACACCCAAGTAGTTTTGAATAACTTGGGTGAGTTTGGCAGCATTGTGATCAAGCACTGACAGCGCCTGTCCAATTTTGCCTTCTTGTAAATAGCGTCTTGCTAGGTTCTCGCTGACATCACAACGATTCTGTTTAAAGATAAGTTGAGATAACTTCCCTCGACCAGCTGCAGGTAACCATTCTACCCACCCTTCTTCTTCAAGCTTGTTGAGTACCATTCGGGCATTACGACGGGTACAACAAAGCACATCCGTGATGTCGTCGAGTTGAACATCAGAATCTTTACCATCGAAGTATTCAAACAGGGTTTCAAATTGAACGCGAAGTCTTGGGCTGCTCATAAAGAGGAAAACTTATTCAAAGGACATTGAATTCAGTTTCCCTATTTTATGGCGTAAAATCAATATTACGGACACGATTTTATTGTGAATTATTGAGTACGACATCCTAAGGTGTTATTCAATTTGAAGGGTTAAGTGCTTTTACAGTAAAGGATTACATCACATCGCAGCCAATTTCATTGGCGATTTCACGGAGCTGCTGTTCATCGTCTAGTTTTATCGACCATTTACACTCAGAACCGTTGGCTGAAATGACATTTGCCCCTTTTCCAATCAGTTGAATTGCGTCAACTTGAGCTTGCAAAGTGACTCTATGCTCACCATCTAAACGAACAACCAACTCATGTGCGGTTGCGATGACTTTTCCACTTTTAAACGTTATGACCATGGGCTTCTCGGGTTACTTCTTTAAATACGAATTGCTTGTTCTAAGTACTGATTACTTCTTCTAAAGACAAAACCAGCGTACGACTGCCTAGTCTGTTATCGCTTATGTTTCTTCACGGCAATAGTTAAGCGGCTGGTACAAACTAAGCGTTGACGATCATCAGTGATATTGATCTGCCATACTTGAGTAGAGACGCCCAAGTGAATAGGCTCAGCAGTACCGATGACGTGTCCTTCACGCATTGACCTTACGTGGTTCGCATTGATATCGAGCCCAACGCAATAATAGCCTTCTGGTACGCAGAAGTTTGCAGCCAATGAGCCAAGCGTTTCTGCTAGCACAACCGATGCGCCGCCATGAAGCATACCCAGTGGTTGGTGCGTAAAATGACAAACCGGCATGGTTGCCACCAAAGAGTTGTCATTTACTTCGGTGTAAACAATGTTGAGGTGTTCAATTAAGGTATTTTTTGAGGTCGCGTTGAAGGTATCTAGGTCAACGGGCTTTTTCCAAATACTCATGTGGGTTCCTTAATTATTGATCTTGTTATCGCGTGCATAGCTTTTTTCTATATTACTGGCTGTTAGTTATCTTACAGCCCTTAGTTATTACGCAAGTTGATGTTAACATGCATAAAAACCGAATACACAGAGGATATTGTATGACGTCATGGATGAAGTTTGCCTCGCTTCTCACACTTGCAGGCCTAACCGCGTGTAGCGCTTCTCCGACAGGCAGAAACCAATTGCTGCTTTTTTCAGATAAAGACATGTCTCAGCTTGGAGCACAGTCTTTTGAACAAATGAAAAAAGAACAACCCATCAGCAAAGATGCCAAAACTAACGCTTATGTACAGTGCGTAGCGAACAGCATCACTCAATATATTCCTAAACAAGGTTTTAGTGAATGGGAAGTTGTTGTGTTTGATAGTGATCAAGTGAACGCATTCGCCCTACCTGGCGGAAAAATCGGTGTATACACAGGGTTACTCAATGTTGCAGTAAACCAAGACCAACTCGCGACGGTTATCGGTCACGAAGTGGCACACGTTTTAGCGGACCACAGTAATGAGCGCCTTTCTCAGTCTCAAATCGCTAATACGGGCTTATCTATTACTAACGTTGCGTTAGGTGCATCAGAATACAAACAGTATCAAGGTATGACGATGGCCGCGTTAGGGTTAGGCGTTCAATATGGCGTTATTCTACCGTATGGGCGAACTCAAGAGTCTGAAGCCGATGTTGTTGGTTTAGAGTATATGGCTCAAGCAGGTTTCGATCCAAACCAAAGTGTCAACTTGTGGCAAAACATGGCGAAAGCATCAGGGGGTAATCAACCGCCAGAGTTGCTTTCTACGCACCCTTCCCACAGTACGCGTATTAAAGATCTACAAGCAACGATAAAAACGCTTCCTCAATCAGGTTCACCAAGACCAAATTGCAAAGCGTAATCTAAGTAAGAATCGCCTAGCTGGTGTAAATACAAAAATGCCCTATCCATATTGGTTAGGGCATTTTCAGTTTCTTGCTTGCTAACAGTTCAAGTGCACTAAGCAGCTGGATAATTCCAACAACAGAAACTCACTCGTTAAGTACCAAGAATTTGTAATGGTAGGCTTAATAGCTGATCACCAGTCGATGCAAAATACCAGATAACACCAATCAAACTGCTCACTAAACCTACATACCAAACGAACGACACGACTTGCCCGTATTTGTCTAACGGTAACAAGTGACTGTGATGACGTCCTTTCCATTCAAACAGTATTTCAACACTGCCCATGATCAATAAGAAACCAAACAGGGTTAAATTCAACTGATAACTCAATACCACACCAGCAACGGCAGCCGCGACACAAAGTACAATGCCAAGCACACTGTTCATCGAGAAACTGATACTTTTAAGAACATGTCCGCCATCGAGAGGCAAAATCGGCAATAGATTGAACAGGTTTAATAGAGCATTAAATACTGCAAGGCCGGCAAAGAACATTTCGCCAGTCGCCCAATACAGCACCATAAAGACTAACGACAATATCAGGCCGAACAATGGCCCCATGATTGAGATAACCACATCTTGCCAACGCGTATTAATCTTTTCATCGGATAACGCCAAGCCACCAAGAAATGGTATCAAATAGATCCCTTTGGTTTTCATGCCGAAGTATTTCATCGCTCTAATATGACCGTACTCATGGAACATTAAACAGGCGATTAAGGCCAAAGCGAACTGAATTGAAAACAACCATGAATAGGCCGCTAAACTCGCAGAAGCAAGTACGACCTTGATTAGCTTGGCGCTTTTAAGGGCTTTCATACCAAGCGACACCAACCCAATTAAGCTAAAACGCTTCTCTGTTTTAGGAGCGACAACAGGAGTTTGTTGTTCAATATCTTTGGTGTTTCGATTGCCTTCGGTAATGGTTTGCCCATTCACCGACGCTTTATACGTCATCTCAAACGGTTGCCACTGAACGGTCGATTCAACGTGACACTGCAACGTTTCTTCGCCAGCGCGTAGTGTAAATTCGTGTTTTCGGGCGTCTTCTTGGTCTGTGGTCGCATCTAATTGAGATACCAAAGTGTTATCCCAATACAACTGTTGCCACCCTGCCATTGATCCTTCTAAACGAAGCGGTTTACCAAGAAACTCTATCGCGAGTAATTCCAAACTTAAAATTCCAATTTAATGACTTCTAACGAGTGTCGATATTATGCCGATTTAGCGAATGGTGGTAAACAGAAACAAAGTTGTTACATATTGAGCTATTGAACACTATTTATACCGCAACGATGCATAAACACTCTGGTCACACCTCCAACCATGAATAAATTATTGATTATACTTATATTATCGATGTTAAAGTGCCGCCCCTTTAAAACATAACCTCACAAAATAACAACTCTTTCTTTGACTTTATATAAAACATGAATTTAACATGCCATTTACATTAGAGCTTCAACACCAAAAATGCTCAGTGTGTTTTCAAACCAAAATAACGAAATTCGATGCCCTAGGAGGGTCAAGGATGAAAACAATACAACGCTCTCTCGTTTCACTTTCAGTACTATTTGCATGTAACTCACTTGCGGCTGGTTTCCAAGTTGCTGAGCATTCTGCCTCAGGTCTTGGTCGTGCCTTTTCAGGTGAAGGTGCAGTAGCTGATAACGCGAGTGTACTAGCGAGAAACCCCGCCGCAATGACCCTATTTGATACAGCCCAATTTTCAGGCGCGGTTTCTATCGTTGATCCAGAGGTGGATATTACTCAAAACAATGTTCCAGGTTCAGGCGGACAGAGCCAAGTATCCAAAGACGTAGCGCCACTGCAAGTCGTCCCTGCTGCTTACTACATCAGCCCAATCAACGATAAATGGGCTTGGGGTATCGGTATGTTCTCTAACTATGGAGTTGCTACCGATTACCCAGATGATATTTATGCGGGTGATCTTGCTGGTGATACTTCACTGATATCAGTAAACGTAAACCCTAATGTCGCGTATCGTATTAATGATCAATTTAGTGTCGGTGCGGGTGCAAACCTTGTTTACGCAGAAGCTGAACTTAATCGTCACCAAGGCTCTATCTCTAACATTACTGGTGACTCTGCCTCTACAAAACTGATCAGCATGACAGGCGAAACATTTGCATTTGGTTGGAACGTGGGCGCGTTATATGAACTGAATGAAAACAACCGATTCTCTATCGCTTATCGTTCAGAGGTAGACCTCGACTTTGATGACGGTGACTTTACTGATTACACGGGCAGCATCGTGGAAGGCAGTGCTACGACAACAACAGGACGTCTAAAAATCACGTTGCCTTCGATTATTGAAATTTCAGCTTTCCACCAATTGACCGACCAATGGGCAATTCACTACGGGTGGCAACAAACTGGGTGGAGTAGCTTCAAAGAGCTTAAAGCGACAAGTTCAGATTGTGTAAGTGGCGAGTGTTTTAAAAAGACCGAAGACTACGACGACAATAACCGTTACTCACTGGGTGCAACTTATCAGTTAAACCAAGAATGGACCTTAAGAGCTGGTTTAGCTTATGACGAGCAAGCTGGTGAAGCGACGTTGAGTATTCCTGATAGCGACCGTTTCTGGTACAGCGCAGGTTTAACTTACCAGTACAGCCCTAACCTTTCCTTCGATGCTGGTTTTGCCCTTGTACAAAGTAAAGATGGTGACTTCAAAGAAACCAATGAACTTGGTCAAGAACTTGAATTCTCTGGTGATGCTGTAGCTTACTTATCTGCAATTCAAATGAACTACACCTTCAACTAAACGGAATTAAAACATGAAAAAGTTATTTAATATTTCGCTGCTCGCTTCAGCAATGTTTCTTGCTGGTTGTGGTGATGACTCTTCGAGTTCAGGTGCTTCAACAGCGATTCAATATGAGCAATACATTCAAGATTCACTCGCACAAGCGACGAGCATCAAGTTTCAATTAACGGGTGCTGATATTGCTGTTCCTCTTCCTAGTTTCGCGTTGATGGATACTACCGACGGTACACTTGGCTTGCCGACCGGTGGTGATGATTCATTAACAAACCCTATTGCTGCAATGAATACAATGGATGGTTGGTCGACTTCGATGCCAATCATCATGAATTTTGAAGGTACTGGTTTAGCTGACGGTGTAGCTACTGGTGGGGTTTACCTATTAAAGCTTAGTGGCTCACTAACTTCTGAAACTGCACCAAGTGTTGCTGGAGTATTGACCCTAGGTACCGACTTCAACGTTCTATCTAGCGCCTCAACTGACACATTCACAATTGTGTTCAATGAATCCTTAGATGCTTCAAGTGAATACGTATTGGCACTTTCCAATGAACTAACGGATGTTAACGGCGACCCAGTTGGCATGTCGGCAAGTTATGCTGCGCTGAAATCGAGTGCAGTAACTTACACAGAAGGTAGCCTTGCTCAAGCGCAGAAGGTAACTCAGGGTGTAGAGACAATCTTTGCAGGGGCCAATGCAGCCGGCAAGGTTAGCCTTGATAGCAAAGACATCATCTATTCGACGTGGTTTACAACCGAATCGGTTGGCAGCTCTCTTTTCGCAACAAAGGCTGCAACCGCAACAGGATTAGCATCTGCAAACCTTAATGGTGTCTGGAAAGGCAGTGCAAACCCTAATTCTGTCGACCTTACAACAGCTTACGCAATGCAGTTTGTTTCTACTGAAACGTTCAAAACCGCATTAACTAACGATGTTGATTTTGACAAATACATTGGCGGCGGAGATGCAGCAACAATCGCGAAAGCCAAAGGAGCCATCGAACTTATGTACGGTGCCACTGACAATGTTGATGTTAGCCAAGGTTTCGTTCAATTACCTTATTATCTAGAAACAGGTGCTACTGAATGGAATGCACAGCCATTCGAATCGGGTATGCCTAGCCTGGCTAAGGTCTCAAATACTTTAAGTAATAGTGCCGAGCAAGCCAATATGGCAGCCCAGTTAGTTGCTGCAGGCATCGACACAAGCATATTAGCGACGAGTCAAACTGAACAGCTGAAGTTAATCGGTTTAAATTTAACGCTGGTTGACGGCTCACCGCTTGATATTGAAAGAGTGCTCACCAAGTACTCTCCTGTCCCACAAGTTAAATCATTGGAAGCTGTTGAATTCTTGTTGTTTACACCGAATGGTTCTGATCCTGCTAATGTAGTGATCTACCAACACGGTATCACCTCAGCGAAAGAAAACGCTTACGCATTTGCCTACAACTTAGCACGAGCCGGAACAGCTGTTTTAGCGATTGACTTACCGCTCCACGGTACACGTAGTTTGGATGATACTCGTTCGGCAAACGCTGACGTTCTGGCTTATCTAAACTTAGCGAACTTACCCGTCGCTCGCGATAACGTACGCCAAAGTGCGCTTGATGTAATGGGCTTACGCGCGGCTTTAGCCGTATCATCACAAGCAACATTGTTAGGCGCGTCGCCACTTAAAGGTTTTGATTTAACCAAAGGCTCGCAAGTTAAGTTTCTAGGTCACTCACTAGGCGGTATTGTTGGAACGACTGCAGTTGCAGCCTCTAACCGTACGCTCGGTAGTGTCGCAGCTAATTCGCTTTATTCATTCAGTGCAGCAGCTATAGAAAACTCAGGCGGTCAGATATCTAACCTTCTACTGGGTTCTACAGAGTTTGGTCCTCAAGTTAAGCACAGCGTTGCATTGAGCGCTTCAACTGAATACGCAGGTTTCGCAACCGCAAACTGTGGAAGTCTTTCTAATAAGCAGTGCTACCAAACGTTTGAAGCAAACGCGACTGCAGCACAGAAAGCAACCATGACAGCCGCTTTTCAACAGTTCGCTTACGCTGCACAAACTGTGTTAGATACTGTTGACCCATTTACCAATGCTGCTTATCTAGTTGCTTCTGGCTCACCTGTTCTGCCTATTTATATGGGGCAAGTACAAGGTGATGATACAGTACCAAACACTGTGGCAAACGCTCCGTTCGCGGGAACCACACCGTTGGCAACGAAGCTTGGCCTAACAGCCGTTGATTCGAGTAACACGACCCCTGACGGTGCGAAGGACTTTGTTAAGTTCAGTGATGTTGCTGCGCATAGTACATTTGTATTACCGCAAGATACCACTACACCAACACCTTTGGACGCAGGTCATCATGCAAGCATGCAGACACAAGCTGTAGACTTCTTGATCGACAACGCGTTAACTTCAGGATCCATTACTGGTTCCTTCTTAGAATAAGTAATAGTTGCAAGTAAACAAATGCCAGCCTAACCGCTGGCATTTTTGTATCTATCGACATCCCATCGTACCTAGTTAACCGTTTGCATAGAACCTTAAAACACAATTGGTTGATCTCAGCTAAAATTAATCAAGACAGAATACCGTACGACCTCTTTCTTTATTGCAAATAAAGTGGATAATAGCCCCGTAATTTAATACCTAATAAATGTGAGTCCATTATGTCTTCTGAAGCTACTATGCTAGAACGCTGCCAATCTAAATGTGAACTATGTGGTTCTGATTCTTCTCTTACTGCATATGCAGTACCGCCACACAGCCACGTAACAGTGGATCACGGAATCATGGTATGTGACAAATGCCTTGGTGAGATTGACGATCCAAAAGATATCAACCACTGGCGTTGTCTAAGCGACAGCATGTGGAGCCAAGAAGCGCCAGTTCAAGTAATGGCATGGCGTCAACTTACTCGTCTGAATTCTGAAAGCTGGGCTCAAGACGCGTTAGACATGATGTACCTTGAAGAAGAAACATCAGTTTGGGCACAAATTGGCATGTCTGCTGATGACAAGCCTCTTGATGTGAACGGCGTTGAACTTAAAAAAGGTGACGACGTAACAGTAATCAAAGACCTGCCAATCAAAGGTACTAACCAAGTGATTAAGCAAGGTACTGTTATCCGTGGCATCAGCGTTGGTGACGATCCTAAGCTTGTTTCTGGTAAAACAAACGGCGGTCAATCAATGTACGTAATCGCTGAGTTCTGCCGTAAGAAGTAATCTTACTGTAAGAAAGTGATAGAAAACGAAAAGGCGCTAATTAGCGCCTTTTTTCTTGGAAAAATTTAACCTATTCCGTTGTTCTAGAAACCACTGCCTACGTTAAAGTAGATAGCGCGTTCTTCATGGCTTTGCGCATAATCCATCCCAAGGTGCAAACCGTAACGTCTCGCGATTTGGTATCGAAAGCCGACACCTCCGGCATTGACGGTACTGTCGTGGCTTATGCCGTTATCTTGCTTTGCAACCCCTGAACCGTAAAACCCAGACACCTTCCAACGATGAGTGATGCTATACGTCAATTGGCCTTGGATTGTTTCAATCTCATCTCCTTGGTACCGATAAGATGACACCCCGCGTAACGACACGTACGGTTTCGCTGTGGGTGATACAAACAGGTCTTGCTGTTCGAAGCTTTGATAATTTGCAGCCAAGCCTAACGTCCATTTATTGGCAATTGGGATATAGGCTTCGCCATCTATGTTCAAATTTCGGTAATTGTAATCACTGCCAATCGCATCGTCGTACACCATGTAATCTGCAGACAATTTGTAACCTTTGGTTGGATAAAATAAATTATCTCTTGTGTCATATTCAGCCTCCAACCCTAAACCAGAAGTAACCGATTCGTTACCCAAAATTCGGTCTAAAACCATGTTATCAAATTCAATCTCAGACTTAGCTAATAACTGCTTTATTCCCAACATCCAAGGCGTATGCCCAATCCGGAACTGCACCTTTTGTGAAAGTACGGCTACCGAAGTTGACGTGCCTATTCTAAGGTCATGATCTATGGGGCCCCAGTTGATTGATGTGTACAAATCCAAATTCGCAACACCAAAGCCGCCGCCTCCTGTGTAACGAATGGAATCATTCATCCAAGATCGTCTATGGCCACCAAATACAAACCAAGTTTCGTTCTCTGTCCCTACTGCGCCCACTACTGACATTGCTGAGGGTACTAACTGCGCACCACCATCTATGGCAGAAAGAGCAGCTTGCTTTCTTTGTCGCTTTTCCTCATCCGTCTCATGTAAAAACAAACCAGCCACACCGCCGCCGTACCCCACCGCAGGCTCGGTAATCAAAATTGGGATAGGCAAAAAGCCATATGCGTTTTCCGCAAGGTGATGCCCCATATCAAATTGACCATCAACAGGATCATAAAACGATGCGAAAGAAGATGTTGTAAATAAAAAGCAGGAAAGAAGAACAATGCCGCCGCAGCGAGTCATAAAATTTGCCTCATAAAAAAGACCGGGTAACGAAACCCGGCCGAAAGTTTGCTTCCTTGCAATAAACATAGAAATTAAACACTTATTGCCAATAAAGGGGGTCCTTAATCGACGGGCATAGAATAGGCCAAATAATGGTGTTGCCCTACTCCTATATAGAGGATGTCGCCCTACAAAATTAAAGAGCTTTCGAGATGACAGAAACGCAAAAGGCTCATATAAATGAGCCTCTATTAATAAGTTACCTACATTCTTCCTTTGCTAATATTGACTCAATACTCGATCAACATGTTCTTGTATAACAGATAAAACCGATAATTTTACATCCTTCACTTGCTTAGAATGATTGCACCAAAGCGCAAAACCGAATTTGAATCCTTGGTGCATTTCAGACGACTGTATAGGTTCAATGTCGTAATGGGAAAATTCAGAATGAGCAAACGTTTTTGGTAACAGTGCCCACCCTAAACCGGCTTCAACCATTTTAATAACTAACGCCAATTGATCGACTTCTTCGTTATCGGAGCTGATGGTTACTTTTTCTGACATTCCCTCTTCAATAAACGATCTCAAGATAAACTGCGTTGAATTTCTTAACGCTAAAAGTACATCCTCTTGCGCCAAAGATGAGAACTCACCATTTTTTTGAACGAATGGGGAAAACTCAATGTGACCTAGAAAAGTCGCATCAAAGCTGTGTATACCCCGGCTGTCATGCACATTGACTAATCCAAAGTGGTACTCGCCACTTTGAAGGCCCTTCTTAATATCCTTTTTGTTTCGGATTAAAAAGCTCACTCGCATCATCGGGAAATCACGACGCAGTTTCTTTCGAATATCCAAAAGCATTTGATGAGGTATCACACCAGAATAAGCAAAGGTGATGTTTTCCAACCCGCCATAAGAGAGGCTCAATGCTACCTTATCGAAGGTACGAGCTTGTTCAATGGTTTGTTTAGCGTAATGGTAAAGAAGATGCCCGTCTTCTGTCGGCTTTACAGAGCGCCCAACCCTTTCAAATAGGCTTACCGCGAGTTGGTCTTCAAGGTTAGTTATAACCTGCCCGATTGTCGTTCTGTGCTTGTTAAGCTTGACTGCTGCCTTGCTGAAAGAGAGTTGGTCATAAACGGTAACGAACGCGAGAAGTTGTTCAATGCTGAAATTCATGTTGTTGTGCTTACTTTTAATCGTTATGTATTTAAATTATCACAGGTTGGCGAAATATCTACTTTGTCAGAATAATATTAGTGAAAATAATTCGTCAATTTGAAACAAAAAAACCTACTTAAGCTAGTAGGTTTTATCGTTGATGTCAAACGAATAACTTAAATGTATTCGATAACTCGAGCTAGATAGTTAAAGTCCCCAGAATCACCGTGGTAATTACGGTAAACATCGACACTGAAATATCTAGGTTGGTCCACTTGAATATGCTCAGCAATTCGCTGCTCGATGGATTCTAGAGTTTCACCTGTTTGCGAGTAAATGTATTTCTTTGTGGTCTTTTGAAGCTGGCGTTCTTTAGCTTCTTTGTGTGTGACGTAATTGTTCACGTCAACCCACTGACCAATGTAGTCAATCTCCACGTAGTCTGAATTTTCTTCAACCATGAACAACGCCGCTTCTTGTTGAACGTCGGCCAGTTGTAGCATGTCGTTATCGACTTTTTGCTGTTCCATTGAGGTCACATTTTGTGCCATGGCAGCGCTAGACGTTGCCATGATAAGTAGCGCTAAAACTGTTTTATTCATTTTACGATATCCCTAAATTAAGGTAATTCTGTTACCCAAGGTTTGCCCTGAGTTGCTTTGTGATAACCATATTCGTATATGGTTAATAAATAGTGTTCATCAAACATGTCTTTGGTTCGTTTGGCGTAACCAAAGTCGTGCTCGATGTAAGTAAATTGCATATCAATGTTGTTGATTTCACAGATGTATTTCATTCGATATAAATCACCACGTGTTTGAGCAAGAGTCAGGCTTGATACGCTCTTTGCTACTAAATCTAGACCCTTATCTCTCAGCGAGTGGTACGGCGCTTTCAGTGCTCCATTTCGAATAACATCGAGCTGTGGTGGTTTTTCTAACCCAAGAGCATCTGAGATCTGCTGATAGTCGAAGTTAGATGGATTGAAAAATACTTGAGCGGCTAAACCACCATCGACGTGAAGTTCTTCATAACTTTTACCTTCGTACTTCACATTGATAAACTGCGGTGGGAAGACTCCAGGAATAGAAGCACTTGCTGCTAAAACCTTATATATAAGTTCAGACTTATCTGGCATGTCACTATTTGCAATTGCGCCCACATTCCAAATGACAAGCTCTCCAGAATCAAAGTGTGTGCTACCAATAAACAAACGCTTACCGTTGCGGTGTCGCGCAGCAATTTGCTCGATCATCGGTTCAGGGAACGCCTGAGCGATAAATTGATTCAAGTTTTTACCGTCAGTAAAAGCATCTTTAAACACGGTGTTTAAAAAGTTCTTTTTGCCGAGCACTGATTTGTCATTGATGTTTAACATCACCTCCTTCATCTTCGGAAATGCATCTCCGCCGATGAATACAAATGGTGCCATTAGCGCTCCTGCACTGATGCCAGTAACTATTGAGTAGTCTTTCAATTGGCCAGATTCTTCCAGCCCTATCAAAATACCGGCTCCAAAGGCTCCGTTCGCGCCGCCTCCTGACAAAGCTAAGATATTTAGTTGCTCACCTGACACTTTAATTGGCGTTGTTTGATCGATTGGAGAGTATAAGAAGTCTGGGTTCTCACTCGCCCACATACGCAATGGCTCTTTTACTGATATCGCTTCTTCTACAACCACTTCTTTGTAATTGTCTTTGTGTACGCGTACATCCAACGTGTGGGGTGAGCTACATGCCACTACAAGTAATGACAAAGCAACGGTAAAACCCGAGGAAATTAGACGGTTCATAATTAGGCTCATTTAATGTTCTCTAAAATGATTCAGAGACTCTGTTTAATCAAAAGAACAGCTATAAACAGAGAAGTTAATAAATAGGGATAAAGTGAAGTCCGTCTCTTTCTGGGAGTAATATAGCTAGGTTTAGTCTTAGCTCGTAATCTCGTTTGTAGGATGCGACCCATCGAATAGGTACACCCTCCACCACTATCGGAGTTAAACGCTCTACCCGATTTTGACCACGTTGAAATCGTGGGTAGGCTCTACAAATTCATATTGTGCATTGATTGTTTGTAGCTCCCAAGTGCCATAGCTTTTAGTTAGCTCCAACACACCATAGACCGCGTTATTTGCATGTCGGAATGCAGCTACGGGAGACATTCTCTTTATTAACCCTGCGGTAAACAGGCCAGAGATAAGGTCACCGACACCAACCGGTTGTTGAGCAAATTCAATGTTCGGTCGTTGGGCTAAATAACATGCCTTTTTCGTTGCTAAAATCATACTGAACGCGTCATCGGGTAATGAGTGAAGATGCTTCACGAGCACCATCTTTGGACCAAGCTCCAATGCTTTCTTACATGCTGTAACCGCGTCATAAAGGGAGAGGATTTTAATGCCGGTCAATTCACTTAGTTCAAATTGGTTTGGCACTATAACATCGGCAATAGGAAGCAAGTGTTTAGTAATGGCGGTTCTAACGCCATCCTCAACGATACAACCTTTATCTGGGTCACCCATTACAGGGTCACAAACATAGAGTGCACTGTGGTTCTTTTCTTTAACTAAATTAACCGACTCGGCAACCGCTTTACATTGGTCTGCGCTTCCCTGATAACCCGATAGGATCGCACCACAGTCTTTCAGTACGTTGATGTTGTCTAAGCCTCGAATCAAGTTTCGAATATCATCTGAGCCGAATGTTTGCCCGGTCCAACCTTGTTGATATTGAGTGTGATTAGAGAACTGAACAGTGTGGATTGGCCACACATCGAGTCCCATTCTTTGGATTGGAAAAACCGCAGAACTGTTTCCTGCATGCCCGTAAACCACGTGAGATTGAATAGAAATAATGCTTTTCATGCGTCGCTCTTTCAGTTTGAAATGGATTTGAATACTTGGATAAGACGACTAAATAAACACAACGGAACATCAAGATAGGAAGTTTTATCGATCTAACCACTGTGCTTATTTGGTCGGAATAGCCTCGACATCGCCGAGGCTTATTCTTAATGAGTTGGACGTCATCGGCTTTAAATCATGTATTTGATTCTAAGCCAGACTTGAACTTATGCGTCTTGAAACTCAGCGAAGTACTCATCCAATACAGTGCGTGTTGCACGGCCGATTAGCTCGTACTCGTGGTGAGTAAGGTTCGCTAGTGATACACGTACTGATGCGTGTACTGTGTCGAAACCTTTACCAGGTAGTAAGATTACGCCGGTTTCGTGAGCAAGACGGA
>NZ_JBFRSX010000110.1:0-2749 GCF_041473835.1 Vibrio sp. 10N.222.55.A1
CACTGTCAACGAAATGACCCAAATCGCTTAAGCCAACTTTGTATTCCCCCTTATTTGAGTGAATGGCTTTAAAAGCTTTTTGCTCAAATACACTTGTTTTCATCTACGTATTTTCTTGGTTTACATATCATGATCACAGACCTTTGGTTTTATGTTGCAGCGATGCCTGCCGTTTTTTTCTATGGCATGGGCAAGGGAGGGGTCGGCGGTATTTTGGGGATGCTATCGGTACCTTTGATGGCGATGAGCGTATCGCCAGTTCAAGCCGCTGCGATTTTATTACCATTATTGTGTGGTATGGATTTAATGGCGCTGTTTTACCACCACAAGAACTGCAATTACGTCGAGCTAAAAAGTATGATGCCCTTCGCTATTATGGGGGTGATGAGTGCAGCTTATTTTATGGGTAGTCTGTCAACATCTGTCGTTGAACTTATCATTGGGGGGCTGGCTTTGGTCTTTTTAACACAAAAGTTTCTGCTAAAGCAGGTTCAATTTAGCCACCCGATAAAGGGCTATGCCTTAAGTATGTTGTCTGGGTTTTCCAGTACAATTGCCCATGCCGGTGGTCCGCCTGCAAGCATGCATCTACTGCCAAAAAATCTGCCGAAAGAACAATTAATCGGCACCAGCGTAGTATTTTTCACGGTGCTTAACTTTATTAAGTTGATCCCATACAGCTATATGGGGCTGCTCGATATGCAAAACTTGATGACCTCGTTAGTTTTGGTGCCGATTGCGTTTTTAGGGGTTAGAGCCGGTGTGTGGATGGTGAATATCATCTCTCAAGAGTTGATTTACAAGATAAGTTATAGCGTTCTGTTTCTTACGGGAACCAAGATGCTCTATTCCGGCCTCACGGCACTTTAAATGCGATTTTAAAACCTCTTTTTCTTTTATCATAAGGACACGTTATGTCTAACATTATCAATCTCGGGGTTACCGATTTATCTTTTCATCGCGTTACTGCATCCATAGTTAGCCATGTCTTAACTGATATGGGTTTTCAGGTGGAACGTGTCTACGCACCACATCAAGAAAATTTCCAAAATCTAAAAGTGGGCCGTATCGACATGCTCTCTTCTGCCTGGTTACCTTCAAGCCACGGTATCTATAAATCCGATGTTGAAACGGTAGAGCCTTTGTTAGAGTTAGGTTTGCACTATAAACCGTACGCTCTATGGGGGGTGCCCGATTATGTACCTGAGGAGGTTGTTTCACAAATCAGTGACCTATTAAAACCAGAAGTCGTTAAGCGCACCAACAAACACATTCAAGGTATTAACCCAGGTGCTGGCATTACCCGATTCTCTATTGAAATGATGGACCAATATGGATTAAGCGATGTGGGTTATCATTTTCACTCTGGTTCAGAAGAGGATTGCTTTGGTGCCTACGAACGTGCGGTTGAAAATAATGAGTGGGTTATTGTGCCATTGTGGAAACCACAGTTCTTGCACCACCTATTTACTATCCGTGAATTAAAAGAGCCCAAAGGATTATTGGGTAGCGTTGATCGCGCCATATTATTACTTCGACAAGAAAGATCAATCGTATTTACCCCAGCACAGTTGGCACAGCTAGATCAATTGCGCTTTTCAAATGAAATCATCGCAGAATTGGATTACAAGGTTTGCCGTGCGGGATTAGCGGTTGATGATGTGACTCGTGAGTGGTTGGACAACCATCAGTAGTTAAGACCATCACCGCTTTACTGAGGGCTGGCAATTTCCACGCCCTCACAACCTCAACAGTTAACCCAATAGAATCCCTTTGTCCTTCATTTGGATTAGAATCTGTTCGGTCTTTTCTCTAAGCATATCCCTTATTAGGCGGACGGTTGGGGTAATAGATTGTCGGCTTGGGCATATTAACCAAAGCTCAGTGGAAGTCGGTTTATAGTCTGCCATTACATTGACCACTTTCCCTGTTAGCAAGTCATCGGCCATATCGAGGCAAGACTTGATTGCTACCCCTTTCCCCGCCACACACCAGCGCCGAACAAGATCGCCATCATTAGATGCTCTGTTACCTTTCAGTTTTACCTTAATGTCCTCTTTTCCATCATTAAACAACCACTCATTTTGCAAAATATCATGTAACTGGTAAAACAGGGCATTATGTTCAAGCAGATCATCTGGCTCGGATGGAGTACCGTATTTTGCTAAATACTCCGGGCTGGCGCACAACAGCCTTGGCACATCACAAATTTTAAAACCGTACATACTCGCATCGGTTGGTGAGCCATAGCGCAGCGCCATATCAACAGAATCTCGATAAAAATCGATGTTGCTGTCACTGATACTGGAGCGAAGTGAAACGTCTGGGTAGTCCAACAAAAATTCATCAAGCCAAGGTGTGACCACATTTCGGCCCAAATCAGACGAAAGGGCGATGCGGATCTCTCCATCAATAATCCCTAGCTCTTCACGCATGTTCATTTTGGCTTTTTCAAGCATCTGCAACGCCTCTTCACACTGAGGCAAATAACGCTCGCCGGCAGAAGATAAGCGTAAATGACGAGTCGTTCGTACAAATAATTCAGCCCCTAATGATGCCTCAACACGTTTCACCGCCGCACTTGCCGTTGCCGTGCGCATATCCAGATTTGTCGCAGCAGCAGTGATGCTGCGAAACTCTGCGACTTTTAAAATGACCTGAAAATCCTCTAAGAGCATAACCGTTACCTTTTAATCAGTGTGTTAACAAAATCTGAAAATGACTATCCCTTTGGCGTTGTTGATCAAAT
>NZ_JBFRSX010000111.1:0-12602 GCF_041473835.1 Vibrio sp. 10N.222.55.A1
ATATTATAAATAATAATTGAATTACAGAATATTATTTATAATAGTAAAAAAGCAGTAAAAATCATTATTATTCAAATGGTTACGACCAAAGCGAGTCAATATATGTGAAAGTTTGTTCGAAAGGATGCGATAAAATTAAATTACATTTAATTGATATAGATCAATTTTGATCGTGTGATCAGATCTTCTCAATATACAGCCCAAGTGAAAATAAGAATGGTCTCGTAAGACTGTACGTGGCGGATTCGGTACTGGAGGGCTTTTAAAAAAGTTGTGAGTTTGCGTGAATCGGAGCTCAATGACGGCCCATTTTTGAGTAGAGGTAAAGGCATAAGTAGCCTTTACCTCAGTAAGTTTTACTGGCTAGAGCTTGCCTGCTGCTCTATCTCTTGGAGCATTTTTTCTACCTGTTGAATACGGCTCATGCAGTGCTGGTACGCTTCTGTGCCCTGTTTTACCAGTGGTATGATGCGATCAACATCTGGAACATTTTGCTGAGAAAGCTCCTCTGCTGCTGCTTTAAGCTTCGAGTAATTATCCATATAACTGCTAGTTTGCTGGTTCATATTGCGGATCCTTCTGGAAAGAGTGGTTGATTACCGTCGCACTGCCATCATGCAACTGGACTGTATACTGTTGATTATTTACAAGTTGTTGAGTGCTTTTAATTACGTGGCCTTCATCATCACACATCAGTGCGTAGCCACGTTCTAAAACCCTTTGAGGGTCATAGGCCTCGATTAATCGCTTGTCATTTCGGACTAAATCTTGGTGAGTAGACAAAGCCCTCTTGGCATTCACAAAGAGAACATTTGTATCTTGTTGGATCTCATGTTGTTGGCTTTGTACATGCATCCGCGCATACATAACCAATGAGTTTGAGGCTGCAACCGTCTGATTACGGGCAATATATATCGAGGTTTTGGAAGACTGGTTCAGGTTGAGCCAAAATTGACGAGTGTCTCGTTTATGGTTGTGAACCCGATGTTCTGCTAACTGCTTTAAGTCCCTGTAGTCCGATAAAACATTTTGCTTCGCAAGCATCAGGACAGCGGCACTCGATTGTTTCATAATCTGCTGCTCCGCAAGGACGGCAGATTTGGAGCCACTCAGCGCCTTGTTTGCTTGATGAAACACTTGCTCATGAAGGCGATTAAGCGCAATACGTGATGAATTAGATTTCTGGTTTGCGTTGGCACTAAGGTATTGGAACTGTCGATTAACCAAGTCTCCATTTTCTCTCACTCGGTTTTGGGCTCGCTCGAACAAGCGTTCCCCAAGCTCTACAGCGTTCTTGCGCCAATAACTTAATGAGGCACTCTGTCCTGCACCAATGCGTTCTTTCTGGTGTGTAATTGATTGACGCTGTTGGTCACATATCGACTGCGCTACGTTTTGAAGCGTTGAATAGCTCGCACGAACAGATTGAACATTTTGAATTATCGTATGTTTGATATGATCAATGACTTTAGTCGGCGTCGCAAAGAATTGATTAGCAAATTCATCAAGGATGACAGAGTCCGTACTGTGCCCAATCCCAGTGAAAACAGGGTATGGGCAACGGCAAACCAATCGTGCCAGTTTCGGTTCGCTGAGTTCGTTAAGCCCAGCCTTATCACCACCGCCTCTAATCACGCACACTGCATCATAGGCATGTTCATTTTGAACCAGTTCAGTAAACGCCATCTCGATAGCGCGTATCCTAGCTTCACCTTGGAACGATGCGTAGAAATAGTCGAACTGACATAGATTGTGCTGTTCAAGCAAGTGCGCCACACTGCGAAAGTCACTTAACCCAGCCGCATTTTGCGGTGCAATCACGGCAACCCTTGTAAACTCCGTAGGCGTTCTCAAGCGTTGATTTAAATCTGCTTCTCTTTTATCGGCCAGCCAATTGCGGATCTGCTGTAGTTTTAACTCAAATGCTCCAATCGTGTAGCTGGGATTAATATCTACGATGGTCAAGTTGAGTCCATACTTGGTATGAAACTGAACTTCTACTAAACAAAGAATACTCAACCCTTGAGAAAGGGTCATTTGAGTACTCTTTTCAAACTCCTCAATGATGGAAATTCGACTCGACCAAATAACCGCACGCGCTTGTGACTCCGACCCACCCTCGTTGGCATCCGTCAATTGTAGGTAAACATGCCCAGATTGGTTTTGCTTGAGATTTAATAACTCCGCAGTAATCCAATGACGCCCATTAAAACTTCCTCGAATTACTTGCTCCACCTGTCCTAACAGCTCTGTTAGCGTCTGGCTAGGTATACTGTGCTTATCAACTTGTGCGATGCTTACCACTTAATGCCCCTAAACGTTACCAACCAATATCAATTAAAAACAAGCTAAGTACTTCATTTGATAATGAACATAGTTAGAATTTTTTTAAAAAGAAGCTGAAAAGCAACACTTTTTTAAACCCACATTGCATATGTGAATCAAGTCACAAAATTTTAATAAAGCAATCCGTAGCTACTTGCACAATGAAAAAAAATAGCTCCTAATAAACGGGTCATAATCATGACAGTCGATATATAAGTCAGAAAGGACTCGTGTATCCAGACAGTTAAATAAAAATATTAATAAACATAGCTCGCCTTGGCGAGTGAGATGAATGGTATTTTTATTTACAACTTGGATAGCACGATGCATAGACTACCCCCAAAAAACACTACTGAACTGATAACAACCAAACACTGCACCATGGCGGTGGTTTTGTCGTGTCTGTTATCTAGCACCCCTTCAAACAAAGGAGCTATACGATGATCAAACACATCATTGATAGACAACAACTTAGCAAGATAATTGTCGGACTGCGAGACATAGATGATCTTGAAGATCTCGGTCGCTATGTATGGACTGGCCTGAGCAAACTCACCCTACTCAGCATGCATGCCACAGTACACAATGTGATTAATAATCCGATGATGTGTAGAGAGCACCTCAAGTCGATCTCTAGACTAACGTCTGCTGACTTCGACTATTTTATTGGCGATTACGCCCAATTTAAAACCCTATTGGGAATCTTCACTTACGACACCCCAAGCTCACCCGTAACTCCAATGTTTTAAATCTAAAGCCGAAATTGGGAGGCTTTGCCCCCTTCCACTATCATGAGAATGGAGCGATACGATGATTAAATTTAACATCAATGAACTGCCGCAAGTAGCTTACTTAACCAACAACTTACGTTCGGACTCTTGCCTAGAAATCATGGACAAAGAGCCAATCAACTCAGGATGTATCAAAGCTCCAAAACTAGTTTGTTACATGCTCACCATAACGCTAATTAACACTCTCGACATCACCGACTTCGATTTCAAACATCAACAATTTAGTTTCAGTACTGCTGATTTTGAAAGAGTTGATGAGCTTTTTGAGCTCTACGCATCGATGTTCAATAGCCATTCACAATACCTTGTCATTCAATATGAAGACCATGCAGGCTACCCACGAACTCGAATTGAGTTCGATGTTTCACTCAAGCAGCAAATATTCAATGACTTCAAGGAGCATCGAAAGAATCTGGATCTTCTTCAGGTCGCCAGTGCCATTATCGTAGATTCATTGAGTATTCGAAAGTTTGCAGGCCATCTGGAAGTCATTAATCGCCTTGGGGCTTTACCAGAGATGTCTGAATACTGAAGTGAGTCTGCGCCCCCACACCGTTTAGAAATTATTGAAACCACGAAAATTTCTAACAATGGTAAGCCATGAGCAAAGCTCATGAATAGGTCGACTTACTTCAAAGCGCCAGCTTTGGTTATCTTTGAGCAAGGCCACTTTTTCATTTTTATATATAAACAGAGAAAGTGGCCATTTTTGAAGAGCAGGAATTTAAGCTAGCATTCCAAACTTCCCGTTAATAAGCCTTGTTCAGCAGCAAACTGTTTGATTACCGATTCGCCGATATCAATGTATGGCGAGTAGCGGCAATGCAGCAGAATGAGCCCCCTGTCATTATCAATCACAGCACGAATGTTGTTCATGCCGTTGTCTATAGCAAATTGATCAGGATTCCACTCACACTGGACAGCACGAGGAGCATTGAACATTGTTTGAGCCAGTTGGTCTAGCACCAATCGCGTATTCATTTGCTCGGTTACAATTAAGGCGGTTTTGCAGTATGGCATGGTTTTCCTAGAGCTAAGATCCCTGAGTTTTCAAAATACCAGACAAGCATGGTTTTGTAGAGAGCCCATCTATCTAAGGACGAGCTTAGATACCCAATATGAAACTTTACCTCAGTCCTAAGCGCATTTAAAAGAACCATTAATACATTTTTATGCGCCAATTATCGTTTTATATTGTACTTTTGTGCGCATTAAGATGTAATTACATATGCTCATTGCTTTTAAATAGGATGCCTCGGTGAATCGGATACTTCTGCAAAAACTAATCGCGTGGAAAAATAGCAAAACCAGGAAACCTGTACTCATTGAAGGGGCTAGGCAAACAGGCAAGACATTCCTATTACAAGAGCTACTTGGTAGAGAGTTTAAAAAGATCCTAAGGGTCGACTTTTTGCAAAACCCAGAGTTGATGGAAGCATTCTCTGGCTCTCTAAACCCAAATGTGATCATTACCAACATTGAACTCTTAACTGGTGAGCCCTTCAATATAGACACAGATCTTCTTATATTGGATGAAATCGGCAAGTGCCCAAGAGCCGTTACCTCCCTCAAGTACTTCGCAGAGCAAGCACCAAGGGCATATGTTGCTGCTTGTGGCTCTACCATTGGTCTGCTTACATCATTTCCTGTTGGCAAAGTTGAACAGCACTGTTTGAGACCTTTGAGCTTCAGAGAATTTGTATGGGCGTCGGGTGAAAAAACACTGCAAAACGCTTTTGAACAACAGCTTAACTCGCCAGTGGCACACACCAAACTATTAGAGCTTTTGAATGATTACTACTACGTCGGCGGCATGCCTGAAGCCGTTAATACATGGTTCGAAAACTCAGAAACCAGCATTCTTCAACGAATAGAAGCTGTCTCTGAAGTCCACAGAAGACTAATTGAAGATTACATGCATGATTTCAGACAACACTCTGGTAGCGTTAACGCTATGTTACTTGAGTCTGTATTTCGAAGCATCCCAGTCCAACTCTCATCAGTTCATGACAAGTCAGTAAAGCGCTTCAAGTTTAAAGGTGTCCATGAACGTAAATCCCGTTATACAGAATACGAAAACGCCATTATTTGGCTTCAAAAGTGCCAACTGGTTTTAAAGAACTACACCATTGAGGGACAGCCTAAGGCTCCACTCGTCGCACATAAAAAAGAAAACACATTCAAACTGTTTCTGCTAGATGTTGGGCTACTAAACCATGTGCTAGACACGAGCTACCTTGAGATCAAACGACAAGGCCATGAATACAAGGGGTATATTGCAGAAAACTTTGTTCACCAGGAACTAGCGTCGTTGGGCATTGAACCTACTTTTTCATGGAGCGATGCTAGAGCCGAGATGGAGCTCATCATCAGCGACGAGCTTGGTCGCATTATTCCCGTGGAGATCAAAAGTAGTAATCGCACTCGCGCAAAATCACTGCCGTCTTACATAACCAAGTGCAGCCCGCACAAAACTATCAAGCTAACAGGAACTCAAGGTTCTCCAACGACCGAGACTCAAAACATTGAAATGCCGCTGTATTTCACAGAGTTCTTACTGACACATCTCAGAAGTATTCAAGATTGATTGGCATCTCAAACTCTTAAGTGATATGTGGTTAAAAATGAGCTAGCCACGATAGCTAGCTCAGTGTTGGACATTTCCAAGTTACGATAGTCAAAACACTATAGCCTTTCGGATTACCTTTACTATTGCTAACTAACGGTTGGACACACTTTTCTCCGCTAGGCTTAAGGTGCTGCATGAAAACTGCTATGAACCGTCTTGAACAAACGATAATTTGAACTGCCACATTCACGTAATACGCAAATTTCGAATTGTATTGGCGTAGATATTTTTAACCCCCAACTCCATCTTGATGCGAGCTGAACTATTGGCAGAGTGGATTCTTATTTTTGGTGGTTGGAAACGATTAACAATAACCTGCTCTTCAATCCACACAACGACGTCATAGCCAGTCCCGTGCGTATCATCTCCAAGATCGTGGTCTAAGCTAATTTCTTCTACCTCTCCAGACTGGAGCAACTTTATAGCCTCTTCGGGCCAATAGACTCTTTTCCATCCTTCTGGAGCTATTCTTTCATCATCAAGATAGACTTTCATACGCTCACCATAATCAATAGACATATTTATGCCGAGAACGATTAATTTACAAACGACTTCCAGACCAGTCTGTTCTCGATCTCAATCCAGATCATGTCGGTGCAGTTTTGAAGCATTTTCTATATTATCCAACATCTTATCTACGATATCTCGAGTCGCCCAATGTAGAGAAACTCGTTCGTTTTCTATCTTCAAATAACCATGAGGATGCGGTGACAGAGTAGAGATATTTTCCAGCAATGAGTCTAACAAATCGCCGATTACATTCCTTGCTTTAGTGTATTCGGCCGTTTCTTTATGGGTCAAACGCCAACTCCTATAGGTAGCCATATGGTATGGCGGCTTTTCTTCTAGAGTGCCGAAGAAAACATAACCCTTGGCTTCCTTCAGCTTTGGATAGATATCGAGTACTTCGAAGATAATTTGCTCTTGTTTTTTCATCACTAAGTCAGCATTGCTCTTAATAGCAAGTAGGATATCGATGTGAGCGACACCTAATGTCTTATTGATGCCTCCTCGGGCGAGACGTTACATGACGTCTGTCAACGTAATGTTACCTAAAGTACTAAATAATAAAGAATAAATTTAAAAGGATAGGCCACAATATGAGTGACATCGCTCAGGAGCGCAGAAGAAAGAGTGCTATTTTAAGAAACTTAGTTATGGTTGATAGCATACCTGTTTACCCTCAACAAGGCTCAACAACCGCAGCTATTCATCGCACCTTACTTGATGAAGGGTATGAGATTTCCAAAAGAACGGTTCAAAGAGATCTTGAGAAGCTTGCTGAGTGGGCTGCTTTAGATTATGAAGACGATGAGCGAGGGTATCGACGTTGGTTCAGGGATTTAAAGAAGCCAGACGTAATGGATGTTGTACCTGCCTCAGAGGCTTTCCTTCTTGTGCTGTCGGAGAAACTACTTCGTAAAACAGTTCCAGTAAATTTATCTGAGAAACTCGAAGAGTGGCTTAACAAAGCCGACGCAAAGTTATCAGCAAAGCACTTGTTTTCAAACTGGAAAAGTAAAGTTAATGTAGTTTCAGATAGTTATCCTCTTATCTACGATGAGTGTCATATTGATGAGGAGTACAGAAAAGTTATTTATGATTGTGTTCTCAATGAGGAGCAATTACAGATTTCGTATCAATCAAACAAGTCAGAACAGTCAAAAGATTACACACTAAACCCTCTTGGTCTGATAATCCGAGATCAAAGTCACTACCTAGTGGCGACGAAAGATATAACTCCTGAAGCGCCTCAGCTTTTTTTATTCCACAGGATCTTATTTGCTGAGAAGCTGTATCTGGATATAACAACACCAAAGACGTTTTCAATTGAAGATTACTTTGCGAAAAACCCGACTGGTTGGCTACTCGGAGACAACGTTGAGGGAATTATACTAAAGGTAAAGGGTTACGCATTAGATGTACTGACTCACAATAAATTAGCGCAAGATCAAGTCTTGGAGCAGTACGATGATACATGGTGGAAAGTAACGTTTTCATGTTACCCCACCTACGACTTGATAAGCTGGATACTCAAGTTTAGCCAAGATGTGATTTGTGAGGCACCGAGCGAACTAAGAATTAATGTATTTAAGAGACTAAAACGCTCTTTGGACAACTATAAATAGAGGATATATGGACACCATCAAACTCAAGACATCTAGCAGTATGACGTTGCCAGAGGATACTCACATGGTAACTCAATTTACACAGTGGTTTCTCGATATTCAAGATAATGCAATTCAGGAAAAGAAAGCTAAAGCCAAAGCAAAGGGAGATGAAAGTCAATGGCAGAAAGAGATCTGGAAAAGTCCTGAAAAAAATGCCGCCATTAAACATAGATTTCGAGACGAGGGAGAGCGATTAGGTTTTAAATCTCGACCATCCTACAAAACAAACGCAGGTGAATGGTTATATGACTTCGTCTGGCGTGAGTTCGATGATAATAACCACTTGAAACGCGTTGCTCTTGCTATGGAAATTGAAGTTTCTGATCAAAGCTTTGTGTATGACTTCAACAAGCTACTTCAGGCTGAATCTAGATATAAGATCATGGTTTTTCAGGTCAAAACTGAAGCTGAGGTTGAAGCAACGTTTCGGGTGCTACAAAAAGCAGCGGCCATTTATGAAACCCGAGTCCCAAGCCATTACTTACTTGTAGGGTGGTGTACTTCAAACAACTGCTTCTCTTTTTTAGACTTCAAGAAAAATTGTAGCGAGTAAACGATAATAGTCTCACCCAGACGAATGGCGGCAAACGTTAGCTGTCGCCATTATGCTTGTCGATACTATAACAAAACTTGCTTTGCATAAGCTTCCAACATTAGAAAATGTTGGTCAATGTAATCGTTGTTGTTTAGTGAAGAGTAACAACTCTAAGTTGAAAAGGGGCACTTCTGAGTTACGAAGTGCCATCTGTGAAGGTTCTGGACAGTTCCGTGTTAGTGACTTTGCTAAATTAGCCTTTCATGAATAACTACCGATATGAAACTTTACCTAAAGAGTGTTTAGTCCTGATGGTAGATCATGCTTCGGAAGCAGCAGTTCCGTATAGCTTGATTTTTTCATAAGCGTCCTCTATTTGGTTTTGTTTAAGTAGAATAACTATAAATTGGAGCACGCTTATTTTAGGGGTAGTTTAATAGGTGCTTACTCTTCCACAATGAACTCCCTAGTCTAATAATTGTTCTGAATGATGGATTAATATCTGGCTCACCTACTAGTAGCTTAAAATTTGAGCGCGCTGGGGGGCTTTTGTATTGTCCTTCGTTCAAGTCATAGAGCCACTCCAAAGCCCTATTAGCTTCTATCCAGTCAACAGGTGAAGTTTCAAGGTGGGCTTTAATCTCTTCTATTGCCGAAGGTACTAGTCCATAGAATAACTTCATAACATCACGGTGATTACCTATCTGTAACCGCATTAAATCCCCAAGTGCACACCAAACGGAGCGATTCCAAGTTATTGTGCAGTTATCTGGTACGCCTTCATGGTAACGGCAACGCCCATAGCGATAGTTAATCAACTTATCCCATTCAACTGCTAGTTCACCAATTAATTCAAAACCTATCACACCTTTCAGGGTTGATGCTTTTTTGTACAGATCATGCACGTGTTGCTCTGGATTTTTATCTTTAGGAGATTTGACTTCAAGCAATTCAAGTTGATGTTTAAGCGATATAAATGTTTTTGAATTCAGTACTTCATTTGACACTCTAAACCATTCCGTTTGTATATTTTCTAGGTCTGGTAGTACCTGTTTACCTTCTCTTTGCACTTTGACTTCAGCTAAACGAGCTTTATTCCTATCAATCTCTTTTGAGGCGGCAACTAATCGTCTAATATGCTTATCACTATTTCTTTTTTTAGATTTTGCTTTTTTGCATGACTTATTTTTCATAATAATCAAAAACTTAAGGCGGAAACATATCCTACCATATTATCAAGTAGTGCTGCGATAAATCAACTAACGAGATAACAGGATGGTAAGCCCTCGACTCTCTAGACACCTACAAGATATTAATAAAAGTAGTGCAAACCCCACCTTGGTGTTTTGAATAACTGCAAGCCCAAACATGATGTATGGAATCCACTCCCTCCTTTGCCAATCTACACTTAGCAAAGTGAGACCCTAAACGAGGATTCCAATATGCTGACTAAGAATGTTATCGCTATCGACCTAGCAAAAAATGTGCTTCAAGCCTGCCATATCAGTGTTCATGGTGAATTGCTTTCCAACAAACCGCTAAGCCGACAAAAAATGAAGGAATTTCTTGCTAAGGCAAAACCTTCTATTGTCGCCATGGAAGGTTGTTGTGGTTGTCATTATTGGGGACAGTTAGCTGAAAGATTTGGACATGAAGTACGGATCATCAATCCCAAAAAAGTAAAAGGATACCTTGAAGGTCATAAAACTGATCACAACGACGCTCTGGCCATTGCTAATGCCGCGATACAAATAGGTATCAAATGCAGTCGCCCAAAATCGCTTGAACAACAATCTATGCAATCTTTAGAGAGTAGTCGTCGTTTCTTATCTCGCAGTGTTGTTTCTTTAGGACAGCACATTAGAGGAACAATTTTAGGATACGGTGTTGCTAATCCAAAAGGTGAAAAAGGTTTGAAGGCTTCTGTTCAAACTGTTTTAGATGGAGAGACAGAAATACCCGCTAATGTAGTGTCTGTTTTATCTATGCTGTGGGAGCAGTACAAACAGCTAAAATCGAAGCTCATAGCATTCGAAAAAGAAAAGAATGCGTTAACTCGCCAAATAGAGCCATGCCAGAGATTGATGGCAATCGAAGGAGTTGGCGAAGTTACAGCTGCAATGCTTTATACAACCCTTGGTGATGGAAAGCAGTTCAAGAACGGTAGACAAGCTTCTGCATTCGTTGGTCTCACTCCTAAACAACATAGTTCTGGTGGCAAAGTGTTCATGATCGGCATTGATAAGTGTGGTGGCGTCAAAGAGCTACGCTCTCTACTTTATCTCGGTGCCATGTCTTATGTTGGAAGGTTGCCTGAAATACCGACAACTCAAAAAGATGCTTGGCTTAAAAAAATAATTGAACGTATTGGTTTTAAAAAGGCCTGTATTGCTCTTGCTAATAAAGTGGTTCGAACAGCATGGGCAATGCTTCGGAACGAAACAAAATATTCACCTATTTTAATGACAGCGTAAACCACTAAACACACAATACTAATTTGAAGTTTTACAAAATGATGATGCAAAAAAGGTAAGACCAACCTACTGAAAACCTGGCCATTCCTTCACGCTATTAAAAGCTGATAACTCGATGAGGACAGTAGGTGCGCAAACATCAAAGGCTAGAAGGTAGCGCCTTCAACAAGAAGCCGTATATACGACCGCATCTTAACTTTAATTGCTAAATCACTTTGTAAATACGTGGATTCCATATAAGCTTTGGGGCACTTTCGAGTTAGAAAGTGCCACGGGTAAAAATTCAATCCGAGAAGCTTTTGGACAAAAGCTTGCTAGCGTCTTTACTAAATTAGTAATTCATGAATAACAATAAGTATGGATAGTCACTTAGCTTAGTGTCCAGTATTGATGGGTCAGCCCACACAAAACCAACCTTGAACTCAGAATATCAAGCGTTGCGAATCTGATTAAATTTATTGTTAAATCTCTTATCGCCGCTTGTGCTCAGTTCTTGAGGCTATGTCAGGTATAGAGTCAGCAGGGCTAACTGAAGTTTGAACTTTAGCTCGATCTTTTAACCTCTTCTGAGCAACATAAGCAAAAGATTTCCCAGTTCGCTCTGCCTCTTTTTGTATTTCATAAATTTCCTCTCCAGAAATAGGGTTATCTCTCGCATCGATCATTGTCGAAAAATGATACGTAGCTTCATCCTCATTTTCCGAACGAGTTGCATGCTCGATAATGTCTTTTGGCTCAACACTTACTGCTTCCTGCATACCTGAACCTATAGAGCCGAAATTTTGTTTGAACCAATCACCTTGCTCCACACTATTTTTTAGCACGAACAAGTCATGGTCGTTAAACGGAACATGAAAATCATTAAAATTGATGAACTGCCGCCCATCAATTCTCATTTGAAAATGAAAATGAGGATAATCAATAGATGTACCATAATGCCCCTCAAAATCGTTCTTGGAGCAGTCAAATGTCCATTCGATATTTTTCCACTTAACGGTATATGACAATATTTTCCTATCTGCTTTCTCTTCTTCTAAGTCATTGATGTTGGAAAGCATACGCTCCTGATTCGCGCACCATCGAATGAATGCTGCGATATTTCCATATCCATATTTCGCGTAAATTTTAGGAAAATCTTTCTTTTTGAATTTGCACTGGCGTAAGAGCCAATGAAGGCAAGGTACGTCTTTACTGATTGTCTTGAAAGGTTTGTTACATAAATAACAAACGCCTCGTTCATAGCCAGCTTTAAACCCTTCGGCTTGTCGTTGATGCTCATCGTCATTCAGTCGGTTCATTTCTTCGATTTCTTCAGAGGACATTTTTTCAAATATTTCTCTGTACTTCTCTGTATCGTGTTGCATTTATACCCTCCTGAAATTTAACGCGTTACTAAATTGCTTTATATTCGTGATATTGCGCATAGACATACAGCCAAAAAGTTGTAGATTGGGCATGTAAAGCTATTTAACAACAAGTAGTTACATGGAGTTATTGTATGTCTAACGAAATTCTTATGAAAGCACTCTTTGCTCAGCAAAGAGCCCAAATTATTTTTATGAAGTCTATGAATGCAGACCTTATGTCTAACGCATATGTTTACGCTTGGATGCATGGTGTATACCCCGTATTTCAAGACGGAGATAACAGCGTACCAGAGTATCCGCCCCATGAACC
>NZ_JBFRSX010000112.1:0-5642 GCF_041473835.1 Vibrio sp. 10N.222.55.A1
ATAATGCTCAGGTTGGTGAAACCTACGCCATGATTAAAGCGTTGAATAAGCTCACAGGGTTAGGTATGCCTAAAACGATAGAAATAGCCTAATAATCACCCATACTGGCCGTTTCTATCTGAGATCCAATTAGGAAACAAAGCCGTTTAAATGTGAGAATAATTCTTAGAAGGTATTCTCATAGACCAAAACGAGATCGCGTTCTGTTCCAGTCAATCAAGTGTGTTTATGAGAAAACTAGCAGGTGTCAAAGGCTATTTGGGCTGTGGAGTTGGTTAATGATTTTGCTCAAAAATAAAGCTTCCCATAGGGGAAGCTCAAATCTCAATTGCTATAGAGGCTAATCTCGTCAAGAGTTAAAGCGCATTTTCTAGCTTTATTAGGAAAGTAACGATGTCTTCTGAACTGATATCTTTATGGGTAACAAAACGTACTGGATTACCAGGCGACATAGTAATGTCTTGCTCACTTAACTCGCTTGCGATGCGGTTGATATCTACTGACTCATCTAATTTAGCAAACACAATGTTAGTTTGGATGAAATCAGGGTTAACAGAAAAGCCTTCTAGCTTGTTTAAACCAATCGCTAGATTTTTTGCATTGTCGTGGTCAGCTTTAAGTTGAACCACGTTCTCCTTGAGCGCCATTTTACCTGCTGCGGCAAGAATACCTGCCTGACGCATACCGCCACCCACCATTTTACGTAGGCGGCGTGCTTTGGCGATGTACTCTTTACTACCAAGAAGTAAAGAGCCAATCGGCGCGCCTAAGCCTTTTGATAAACAGATCGTCATAGAATCGAAATGTTGTGCGATCTCTTTGATGTGTACATCTAATGCGACTGCTGCGTTATAGACGCGCGCGCCATCTAGGTGCATTTGAAGTCCGTGTTGGTTTACGAACTCACGTGCTTCCGCTAGATAAGACATTGGCAGGACTTTACCATTGATCGTGTTTTCTAAACTAAGAAGCTTGGTACGAGCAAAGTGGCTGTCGTCGGGCTTAATCGCAGCGGCAAGCTTTTTAAAGTCTAAAGTACCGTCTGGGTTATTCTCGATTGGTTGAGGTTGGATAGAACCAAGGACCGCAGCGCCGCCAGCTTCGTATTTGTAGTTGTGCGCCTGCTGGCCACACAGATATTCATCACCACGCTCACAATGCGCCATTAAGCCAAGAAGGTTGGCTTGTGTACCTGAAGAGGTAAACATTGCCGCTTCAAAGCCTGTCTCATTTGCTGCCCACTGTTCTAGTTCGTTGACGGTTGGGTCATCGCCATAAACATCATCGCCCACTTCTGCGTTTGCCATTGCGTCACGCATAGCTTGCGAAGGTTTAGTTACGGTATCAGAACGAAAGTCCATGTTTCTCTCCTAGAGTACTTTAGGTAGCCATATAATTGGCTATAGATGGCCACATAGTTGGGCTTTACTTAAACAAGCGATAGTTTTGGTATCAGTGATTTGATCGTGTCGTATTTTGTCGTGCAGTTCTTCTAGGCTTAGTTCGATCACCTCTATGACTTCATCTTCGTCGCATTTAAAGCGGGTAGTGAGGCTTAAGTCTTTGGCGACGAACAAATGCTGAATCTCATCACAGAATCCAGCTAAAGGGGTGACTTGCCCCAAGCTTTGAAAAGAAGTTGCACTGTAACCTGTTTCTTCTTCCAGTTCGCGTTGGGCACATTGAAGAGGTGTCTCATCTATTTCCATCGTGCCTGCGGGTAGTTCCAAAAGCCATTTCTTTAGAGAAGGGCGGAACTGGTTAATGAGGATGATTTTTCCAGACGAAGTGATAGGAAGAATAACTGCCGCGCCAGGGTGATTGATTGTTGTATGTTTTACCACGACGTTCGTAGGGAGCGTCACGTTCTCCTCTATGAGAGAAATACTTTTCCATTTATGGATAACTTTACTCATGCAGTCTGGCCACATTCCTTGCCAATTTTTCGTATAACGGAAGACGTGCACCACCATAACGTCTATGGTGTCGAAAATAAAAGAAAAATTAGGTTTCGTATTAGATTTAGTTTCACGCCGTTCGTGATGTTACTCTCATAATTGGAATCTATGATTGCGCCAAAATTACCGACGTAACCATCTGATATAAATGCAACTCAATAATAAAATGCACTTGTAACAAAGCGCTAACAAATGTATAAAAACAATTCTACACTCTCAACTATTCAAAGATTTTCGGAGTAACGCATGAACCCTTCTATTTCTTCACATGCTGACAAGGCGCTACTCTCTGAAAGAATCAATAAATTAGCGCATGCTCTGTCTGATGGTGTCTACGAAAGAGAAGACACCATTAAGCTTTGTTTACTGGCTGCTTTGGCTGGTGAAAGCGTGTTTCTATTAGGCCCTCCGGGCATCGCAAAAAGCCTTATCGCGAAACGTCTCATTCAGGCTTTTGATAACAGCAGCTATTTCGAATATTTGATGACTCGTTTCTCTACTCCCGAGGAAGTGTTCGGCCCACTAAGTATCCAAGAATTAAAAGACAACGGTCGTTACGTAAGACTAACCGAAGGCTACCTACCAACTGCACAAGTCGTCTTCCTCGATGAGATCTGGAAAGCCGGCCCTGCAATCCTAAACACGCTACTTACTGTCGTTAACGAAAAGACTTTCAAAAACGGCAGTGATATTGAACGTGTACCGATGCGTCTACTAGTATCGGCATCCAACGAACTTCCAGATGAAGACAGCGGCTTGGAAGCACTTTATGACCGTATGTTGGTACGCGTGTTCGTGAACCGTATTCAAAACAAACAAAACTTCAAATCGATGCTGACGACGGGTACTTCTCAAGAAGCGGTAATTCCAAAAGGTTTGGCGATTACGGACATTGAATACCATCAATGGCAGAAAGAGCTCGATAAGCTGGAACTGACAGACAATTCGTTTGATAAGTTGTTTGAACTAAAAACCATGCTTGAAGAGACGGTTAAGAAGCAAGGCTCTGCTTCAGAGTCAGAATTGTATGTATCAGACAGACGCTGGAAGAAGGCCGTTAAACTATTGAAAGCGAGTGCGTTCTTCAGTGGTCGCGATAGCGTGAACCCGCTGGATATTATGCTTCTGCAAGATTGTTTGTGGCATAGCCCAGAATCACGTGATGTGGTTCGTAGCGTGGTGAAAGACTTTGCATTGAACCGAGCGTTTGATCAACAAGAGTCGAAAGCTCAAATTGAAATGTCTCGTGAAGAGTTAGAAGAGATTCAAGACGATGTTGAATCAACGTTGTCGGTGTCACTTTCTATGGAGTCAACCAGTGGCTTGTTGCGTAAAGATGTTTACCAGAATGACATCAAGAACGCGAAAATGTACAGTGTGGGCAGTGCTTACAATCTAGTGAAACTGGTTATGCTGCAAAGCAACATGTCGGTTTCTGAATCTGAGAAAGGCGATAGCCGTTGGGTATACGTAGCCAAAGACGATTTTGATCGTGTTCTTAAAGAAGGTCACGGTGATATTTACGGTTACGTAAACGAAAATAAAAACCTATGCCGTTTAAAACTCGACTTGGATGCATCAAACCAATTAGTGATTAAAGACATCGCCAATCGCTCTGTATTGGTGAGTGTGGTTACTACTGACGGTTTAGACCAAGAACTGTACAACAAGTGGTTGAGTGGCGCTGAGAAAGCCTTAGAACAGTTAACTGAAGCTGAATTCAAGTTAAAACGCGTTCGTACTGAATTCCATGATGCATTACCTCATAACTATATTGACCCTGATTTACCAAAAGCGATGGAAGCAAGTTTGCAATCGGTAACGCAAGATCTTGAAACCACGAAAGTGAAGAGTGCCAAGATCGCTCAGCGTATTAAGTTTATGAGCCAGTACTTCGAGTAAGAGGAGAGCATATGTTAGGAGCAGACGGCTTAAACCTCGCTTTGATGGTAGCTGATTCCGGAATCATTGATACCGCGATGAATGATCTCATCGCTCGTTCTCAAGTCATGATGGCTGCAGAGAACAAAGGTGTGAAAACATCAGTGAAAAACCACTTAGTTAAATGGCGCGGTAAAGTTAAAAAACGCGTTACTAAGGTGTGTGAAACTGATCGATTCCAAGAGGAAATCGCCCTTTACCAAGAAGTGATTTACTGGGATGAACCTCAGTTCTTTGATGAGATTGACAGCGTTATCAAAAAGCTGGAGTGGCACTCAGCGTTTTATCTACAAGCTCGACGCCTTATGGAGAACAACAAGGGTGTTTATAACGCGATGTTTCCACACTACTTTTGCGACCAATGGTACCAATCACTTTCTGATGCGATTAAACAAGCTCAAGTAACTGAACTTGAAACAAGCAAAGAAAAAGTCTTAGCCGATCTTTATCAGCGCATGGAAACCATGAAAAACATGGATAAAGTGACTGAGTCGGGTGATGAAGGCAGTGTAGGGCGCTTGTGGGACATGGCTTCTGCCAAATTAAGCAAAACAGACCTTACCATCATGAAACGTCATGCTGAGTTCTTGAATAAGCACAAGGGCTTGCAAGAGATCGCTGAAAAGCTAGGCCGTATGGCTGGTGAGGAAGATGATCCTTCGCTACACAAAGCCCCTGTAGAAGAATTGCAGGTGGTTGAAGAGAAAAGCGATGAAGCGGTCGATGATATTGTCGGGATTCATGAAAGTGATGACCTTAACAAGATGCTGCCAAACGAAACCATGTTCTTAGCTTATCCTGAACTTGAGGTTATCTTTTACAAGCACTTGGCCGACAAGCGTTTACTGAGCTATCGCTCGCAAGGTAAATCACGCACGTTACGCAAAGTGAAGGCGCAAAAACCAGATAGCAAGAACATCGATATTGAAAAGGGCCCTTTTATAGTCTGTGTGGACGCTTCGGGTTCTATGAGTGGTTTCCCTGAGCAGTCTGCTAAAGCAATGGCTTATGCCTTAATGCAAATTGCTCTTGCAGAAGAGAGAGACTGTTATGTGATTCTTTTTTCTTCTGAGCAGATTACCTATGAGTTAACAAGGCAAGATGGCCTACGTGAAGCGAGCGACTTCTTAAGTTACTCATTCCACGGCGGTACGGATTTGGAACCTGTTCTCATGAAGTCGATTGACCTAATGACTGGTGATAAATACAAGAATGCCGATTTAATCGTACTTTCTGACTTTATTGCGCCGAAACAATCAGACGAAATGATTGCTCAGGTTGAAAAGTTGAAAGAACACAAAAACCGTTTCCATGCGGTTAGTCTTTCTAAGTATGGCAACCCTCAACTTATGACTATGTTTGACCACTGCTGGGCGTATCATCCGAGTCTTGTCGGTCGTTTTATGAAGAAGTGGTAGCGCTAGAACATCTTGTTTAACTCGATTTTGCTGTGTGTTTTTTGATTAAAGAGATCGAACATGCAGCAATTTGATTTAAATGTCAGCAAACGGAATTTAAATTCACTTTTTTGTTTGACTATCTCCCCTCAATCCGTAAAGTAGGCACCCGAACACAGCGGTGCGGCTTACTTAAGTCCCTAAAGTGTTGAATTAAAAAGGCGCCTTGGCAGAGTGGCTATGCAGCGGATTGCAAATCCGTGGACCTCGGTTCGACTCCGGGAGGCGCCTCCATTCTTTTTCTTAGCTTGATAAGTTAAGAGATATTAAGAATGAAAATGCGATA
>NZ_JBFRSX010000113.1:0-1329 GCF_041473835.1 Vibrio sp. 10N.222.55.A1
TTGTATGGATAATAAGCACTCCAATCGGGTAATGTGAGACCCAGGCTTTAGCTGCAACTAAAGCTTTCTATGTAGTAGTTCGTTTAAACGCTGGCTCCTCTATCGAGAGACCGATAACAAACATGAACGCTACATAGGACTTCAAGCATAAACCTCGAATAGTCGACTGGGTCTCGAACCCGCATTACGCAAGCATGAGTTAGCTTATTATGAATACCAAAATCAATCAAAGCATCAACGTTGGAGTTGATACCGGCAAAACACAATTAGACATCCACATCAGGCCACTAGACCTATTTTTCTCAGTAGAGAACAATGATAAAGGCATCAAAAAAGCACTCAAAACGATTAAGAGTCACAGTCCTGAACGAATCGTTATTGAAGCAACAGGCCGATTAGAAATGCCTTTTGTTCTTGCATGTGCAGAGGCTCAATTACCTATTGTCAGAGCAAACCCTGTCCACATAAAACGGTTCGCTGGTGCTATTGGCCGCAGAGCCAAAAATGATCGTTTAGATGCAGAATTGATTGCTCACTATGGAGAAGCAATCAAACCAGCTCTTACTGTCATAAAGCCAAAAAACATACGCCTAATGAGTGACTTAGTCATTCGCCGAAACCAGTTGTTATCCATGCAAACCATGGAAAAGAACCGAATCCAGATACTTCCCGCCTCTCTCCATCCGACTATCAAACCAATGCTAACCACGATAAAAAATCAAATCACCAAGTTAGAAGAAAAGCTCGTTAAACTCATTGAAGATAGCCCTGAATACCAAGCTAAAAACACAATATTGCAAAGCGTCCCAGGAATAGGAAACATTGCCGTTGCATCAATAATTAGCAACGTACCTGAACTTGGTTACATCACGAATAAACAAGCAGCATCACTGATTGGTGTCGCTCCAATAACACGCGAAAGTGGGCGCTACAAAGGTAAGCGCGTGATCCAAGGCGGTCGAGCGCAAGTACGAACCGTTTTATACATGGCGATGATGTCAGCCATGCAATGTAACCCCATATTCAAAGCGACTTATGCTCGACTTTTAGCTGCTGGGAAACCTAAAAAAGTCGCAATAATCGCGTGCGTACGAAAGATGGTTGTGACACTTAACTCTATGCTCAGAGATGGCGCCATGTGGGATGAAAACACAGCCAAAAATTAATCATTGACGCCATAGTCGTTTGTTGAACGAAGCCGCTACGCGGCAGAGTAAAACGAGTGCAAACCATACTCTTGTAACACCATCACCCTGATGGTCGTTCACAGGAGTAACCCCATGAAACCCGATGACTTAAAACGCTACAATACCCTTTATGAACAACACC
>NZ_JBFRSX010000114.1:0-1922 GCF_041473835.1 Vibrio sp. 10N.222.55.A1
CCTTTTAAGCGTGATTCTATCCCGTAGAGTTTTTGGATTTTAGCCAGCGCCTTATCAGCCTTGCCTGATTTACCTTTCCCTTGAAGCTTCTTCGCATCCATGAACTTGCGACGAGCATGCGCTAAGCACCCTACATTGGTGACGTGATGCAGACCATCATAAGCCGCGTAGCCATCGGTTTGTAGATAACCGTTGTAGTCACCTAAAAAGTCCACGGGACACGCCCTCGCGCGACTGTTTTGATAGTCGTACAAGGCAATATTTTTCACATTCGGCAGTGCCGCTTCGGGTGAGTCAGCGCCTGAGCAGTAGAGCCACATATAACACTGCTTCTCTTCTTTGAGCACATTGAGCGGCGTTTCATCCGCTTGAACCACCACTTGTTGAAGTAGGTTCTCCTTCAAGGCCGCATACAGCGGGGCGAACTTCTCACTGACTTGGATAACCCACCTTGCCATGGTGGTGCGTGATAGCTCGATACCCGACTGGGTAAACAGCGATTCTTGGCGATAAAGTGGCATCGCGTATTGGTATTTGCCAAGAATGATGTTGGTCAGCAAGCTTTCTGTGGCGAAGCTTTTAGGGATGAGACTCTGAGGGGATGGCTTCTGAACGATACGGCTGCTGTCACCTGTTTTCTCGCACTGGCGGCAAGCGTACTTAGGACGAACATATTCCAACACTTTGAGTACCGCTGGCGTGAACTCTAGCTTCTCGCTGCGGTCTTCACCGATTTTATGCAGGCTATGATTGCAGCAAGCGCACTGCTTTTCATGGTCGTCTACATCAAGTTCGATAACCTCACGAGGCAAGGTCTTAGGCAGAGGTTTACGTTTACCGCGCTTTTTCGTTGTGGTCGTGGTTGTCACCTCAACCTCGTCTTCTTTAACGGCTTCACACTCCGCTTCGTTGAAGAGGTCACCTTGTGATTCATCGTAAGGCTTTAATGCCTCCGAGCGTTTCGCGAACTGACGGTCGAAGGCGAGTTTGAGTTGTTCAAGCAGCGATTGGCGCTCTTGTTTCCACTCATTTTTCTCCGACATCAGAGCAGCTACCATCGCTTGTAGCTCGGCAACATCTTGGCTTTCTGGGTTGATATTTGGCGTCTTTTTCATAGCATTGATTATACTAAAATCGTGCCGTTAACGCTTGGAGAATAAGGCTTTATTCTCGATTAACTCATTGTAAAATCGTTTATTTTGATGGGTTCGTGGCCGATAATTGTGAAGCCTGAAAGCAGTCTATCAAGCTCAAATTGAGTGAGGGTAAACACCTGATTTTTCTCTTTTGAAGGCCACTTATACTTGGCTTTTTCAAGGCGTTTATACCAGAGGGCGAAGCCTGTTTTATCCCAGTACAACACTTTAATCTTATCGCGCTGTTTATTGGTAAACAGGAACAGCGCACCGCTGCCAAGAGGCAAGTCAGTATCATTTTCGATAATCGCTGCAAGGCCGTTGATGGACTTTCTAAAATCGACGCTTTCACGATAAAGGTAAATGTCTGGAGCGCTGAGCATACCTTTCATGACAACGCTCCAATGAGTTCAGCAAGATAGGTGGCTGGCGTGCCTTGAGGAATGCTCAGCTCCACATCATTGATGAGAAGTGTCATGTTCGCCGTAGCTATCTGGGCCTGATACTTGGTTGTCTTTTCAACGATTTCGGCTCTAACAAATCCGACAGATTCCGATTGGTTTGCTGTTTGGAGTTGACGCCGTTTGGCGAAGAACGTGGATAAACTCAGTCCATGCTCTTCACAAAAAGCGCGTTGGGTAACACTGCTACTTTCATATTGTTCAAACAGTGATTGCCATTCTAGGTTGGTGCGTCGTTTTGCCATTTCAACTCTCCTTTGGGTTGGAGAGTTGATCTTATTCTTCGTGCTGAAGGATTAGAATGCGGTGTTCATGGCACGCTTAC
>NZ_JBFRSX010000115.1:0-3001 GCF_041473835.1 Vibrio sp. 10N.222.55.A1
AGCAATAAAATCGAATGGGCTACCAGTTATATATCAAGGAACGCTCAAAAGTCCGCGCAGAGGAAGTCTAAAGAAAACATTACGTTAGACGGAATTTACGCTGAGCTTAGTGCTTAAGGTTCTGTCTATGAACAAGCATTAATCAATCTACCAAAGATAAGTTTACTGAAGTCATTTCTGAGCACTGGGGTAAAATCCTGGAATATGCAAACAAAAGATTAGCAGGACAAGACTTTAGTGATAATGCCGTACTTGAGGCAATGGGTAAAGGTTTTGATTTTTATGTGGAGAACCAAGAGTTATGTGATGTTTTAATAGCTACAATTAGATTGCTAATGATTTGGTTAACAAAACAATGAGCGGGAAATTATTTATCTGTCTTAGCAGCCAAATGCTCTTGAATAACAAAGCCGTCTACTTAGCTTAACCATACTAAAGCTACCCAAAGTAGATACCCGAGTACGCAACCGCCAACTCATTATTATCCATAAATGTCTGAAGACGAGAGTTCTTGTCGATTATTCAGAATCACCTTGCGATAATGATAATCACTTGAATTTGTAATGCGTGTTTATGCCATAATAAAAACATGAGCTAATTCTAGCCTCTGTTTTTATTTAAACTCCCCTCGTCACTGCCTTACATCTTATCAAAAACTATTCTCTTCAATAAGGAGGTGTTTTATGCCTGAATAAAATATAAAACCAATTAATAAAATGTTTTTAACCAAATTAACTTATCATAAAAAATCATAAGGAAAAGTATGTTAAGCAAGCAAAATCAGAACTATTTAAATGATATTAAGAATCGAATTAAGAAGCGTCAGGGTAAAATAAACATCATTACAACTCATCCAATTCCAGAAACGTACGAGCTTGTGTTTCTAAATGGAGCACCTAACTGCATTATTAGTGCCAAAGAACTTCAGGGGAAAAACACTGAGGGAAGTATCGTTCATCTAAATGGTTCTAGTTACAAGGTAGTAAAACGGCTGTTCATATCTAGAGCAGTTCTACAACTACATCTAGATAATTTATTACCGTAATAAAGCAAAAATTCTAATATAGGGCATTTGATGAAGTGGCGTATCTTTATGCGGACAAACAAGTTTGGCCAGCCACATTTAGGCTAGTCGTTCGGTTGCAATACCAGAAGTAACCCGAAAAGCTAGAATGATTTATGGATCGTAACTCGGAATTGTCCAGAACCTTCACAGATGGCACTTCGTAACTCAGAAGTGCCCCTTTTCTAGTTAGAACCAAAGCTACCCTTCAGCCATAATTGTGACTTTTGACTTACAATACTTGTACTATGCTTTTTTCAGCTTGGTTCTACTTACACAGCAAGCTCTGCAAGTAGAAACCTTCAATGTAGTTGGGCGTTTTATCTACAGATAACGACTTCTCAAATGGTCTTTGAAGTATTGCGCATTCAAGGTTTCGCCCGTTGCACCTTTCACCAAGTCATCAGTGGTCAGCAGGCTGCCTTTGCTCCAAATGTTTGATTCTAACCAAGTGAAGATAGGGGATAGGTCACCGCTTTCAATCACAGAGTTTATATCTACCGTTTTCTTCATTGAAGCCATGAACTGCGCCGCGTACATCGCACCTAATGTGTACGATGGGAAGTAACCAAATGCGCCGTCTGTCCAGTGGATGTCTTGCATACAGCCGTTAGTGAAGTTGCCTTGAGTGCTTAAACCAAGGTAAGACTGCATCTTGGTATTCCATAACTCTGGCACGTCAGTGTGTTTGATCTTGCCGTTGATCAAGTCACGCTCAATCTCGTAACGCAGGATAACGTGTGCAGGGTAGGTGAGTTCATCAGCATCGACACGGATGAAGTCTTTCTTCACGCGCGTGTAGATCTTCTGGAAGTTTTCTTTCTCAAATTCTGAGCCTGAGAATTGCTGACCAGCCAAGTTCGCTAAGTGTCCAATGAACGGGTCGCTGCGGCCGACTTGCATCTCGAAGAATAAAGATTGAGATTCATGAATGCCCATAGAACGAGCTTCCCCCGCTGGTTGTCCTGCTAGGTGTTTTGGTAAGCCTTGTTCGTAACGTGCGTGGCCTGTTTCATGCACAATACCCATTAAGCTTTGAACGAATTCCGCTTCGTCATAGCGTGTTGTGATACGCACGTCTGAAGGGACGCCGCCACAGAATGGGTGAACACTTTCATCCAATCGGCCGTGTTCAAAATCGAACTGAAGCAGCTTCATGACTTCTAAACCCAGTGCTTTCTGTTTCTCGGTCGAATAGATACCTGATGGTGCGTTAAATTGCTCGCTCGATTGTTTTTCGATCACTTCATCAATTAAACCTGGAAGCCAAGTTTTAACGTCTGCAAATAGGGTATCAAGTGAAGTAGAGCTGGTGCCCGGTTCATAAATATCCAGCATCGCATCATAAGGCGTTAGATTGGCTGCGTCTGCGCGAATCTGCGCTTCTTCACGAGAAAGCTCAACCACTTCACGCCAGTTCTTTTCGAATCCAACCCAGTCGTTGTTACCGCGTTGGCTACGCCACGCATGTTCACATTTTGAACCCGATAGAGATTTCGCTTCAACCAGTTTTTCTGGAAGTAGGTTTGCTTGTTGCCACTGGCGTTTTATTTCACGAAGTGACGATTGTTGCTCAGTGTTCAGCGCTTCATTTTCAGCGTCTGCAATCCAATCGCCAAGCTGTGGTTGAGTCATTAAGCCGTGAATATGAACAGAAAGCTCGGCCATCGCTTCACTACGAGCTTGGTTACCACCTGCTGGCATCATTGAAGCTTGGTCCCAACCACAAATAGAAGCTAGGTGTTGAAAGCGTGAACATTTTTGAGAGTGTTCGACTAGTTTTTTGAATGCGCTCATTTGACTACTCTTAATTTGGTTTCTTTAAATGATCCTTAGGGCTGCGTCAGCGTTAAGGTTCATCTCGTGTACTTTGATTATGGCTTGGCTTTTTAATGACGCCGACCTTCGCAGTCGAAGATATGTCTCGTCCTAAAATAC
>NZ_JBFRSX010000116.1:0-345 GCF_041473835.1 Vibrio sp. 10N.222.55.A1
CAACTCAAGCAAGGTAAACGAGGTCGACCTCGATTGTTTAGTGACTTAGCCATTACGACCGCCCTCATGGTTAAACGAGTATTCGCGATGCCGTTGAGAGCGTTACAAGGATTCATCGATTCTGTTTTCAAACTCGCTCAACTCCCGTTGTCATGTCCTCATTATTCATGCATCAGTAAACGAGCCAAAACGGTTAATGTGTCATTCAAGACAAAGACCCGAGGCGCAATACAGCATTTAGCCATTGATGCAACAGGGCTAAAGGTCTACGGTGAAGGTGAATGGAAAGTAAAAAAACATGGTACTGACGGGAAGCGTCGAGTTTGGCGTAAGCTCCATTTAGCC
>NZ_JBFRSX010000116.1:1075-1484 GCF_041473835.1 Vibrio sp. 10N.222.55.A1
CCATTTAGCCGTAGACACTGGCACTCATGAAATCATTGCGGCTGAGTTAAGTTTATCGAATGTCACTGACGGTGAAGCTCTTCCTAATTTACTGAATCAAACTCGTCGTAGAATCAATGAGATATCTGGTGATGGAGCTTACGATACAAGACAATGCTACGAAGCAATACGTATTAAACAAGCTGTTCCACTTATTCCACCGAGAGAAGGTGCTGCTTTTTGGTTACGAGGTCACCCCCGTAATCTGGCGGTAGCTTGCCAGAAATTATACGGCTCAAATAAACATTGGAAAAAGAAGTACGGTTACCATAAACGGTCACTTTCAGAGACGGCTATGTTCCGTGTAAAGACACTGTTTGGTGGGCGATTAAGTTTAAGAAACTATAATGCTCACATAGACAGAACCTTA
>NZ_JBFRSX010000117.1:0-388 GCF_041473835.1 Vibrio sp. 10N.222.55.A1
CTGTTTGCCGGACTCAATTTCGATTCAAACTAAGTTTGAATCACTCTTTATTTCCACTTTTAAAAAGTGAAGACAAAAAGCCAAGACACTTGAATGTGTTTGTTGTGTTTATACCGTTCTTATTAAATAAGAGCAGATAAACATTGAGAACTTTTAAATTTGATTGAATTACTCGTAAGTAAATCAATCAGTCAGCTTTCCAAATTGTTAAAGAGCTTGATTCAATAAATTGAACCATTTTTAAAAACACTTAAATAAATGTGCTTAAAGATGGTATCCCGTAGGGGAGTCGAACCCCTGTTACCGCCGTGAAAGGGCGGTGTCCTAGGCCTCTAGACGAACGGGACATAGGTTACTCTTAACTGTTTAAACATATCAATCTGTGTGG
>NZ_JBFRSX010000118.1:0-4128 GCF_041473835.1 Vibrio sp. 10N.222.55.A1
ATAACCACACTGGTGAGCTGATTGCCTTTAAACGCATCATTTCCAATGGTGGTCACCAAATCTGGTATAACCACACTGGTGAGCTGATTGCCTTTAAACGCCCTAGTTTCAATGGTGGTCACCGAATCTGGTATAACCACATCAGTGAGCCTGTTATTAGCAAACGCCCGCTTCCCTATCGAGGTCAATGTATCAGGGAGAATTACGCTGGTGAGCATATTATCAGCGAACACACTGTCACCAAGGGAGGTCACCGAGTCAGGGATTGTCACTCTGGTGAGCTGATTCTCTCCAAACGCATACTCTCCAATTGTGGTCACCGAATTTGGGATGGTTACGCTGGTGAGGTTGTTTAAAGAAAACGCACTATGTCCAATTGTGGTCACCGAAGTTGGGATGGTTACGCTAGTGAGATTGTTAGAAGAAAACGCATACTCTCCAATTGTGGTCACCGAGTCAGGAATAACAATCTCCTTTCTTACTCCACCATAGGAAATTATTATCTTTTTGTTATCAGTGCCATCATCATTACGAGCAAAAATAAAACCATCTGATGGGACATTGTTAACTATTGATATTGCATTTTTATTAAATGCCCGCTCCCCAATGGAGGTCACTGAATCAGGAATAGTAACGCTGGTGAGCTGGTTGTCAAAAAATGCCCGCTCCCCAATGGAGGTCACTGAATCGGGAATAGTAACGCTGGTGAGCTGGTTGTCATGAAATGCCTTGTACTCAATAGCTGTCACCGAATCTGAGATAGTCACGCTGGTGAGATTATTTTCAGCGAACGCCCGCTCCCCAATGGAGGTCACCGAATCAGGAATAGTAACTCTGGTGAGCTGACTTTCAGCAAACATCCAACTATCAATAGTAATCACCGAATCTGGTATAGCAATCTCTTTTCTTGCTCCACCATAGGAAATTATGATCTTTTTGTTTTCAGTGCCATCATCATTACGAGCAAAAATAATACCATCTGATGGGACATTGTTAACTATTGATATTGCATTTTTATTAAATGCCCGCTCCCCAATCGAGGTCACTGAATCAGGAATAGTAACGCTGGTGAGATTATTTTCAGCGAACGCCCGCTCCCCAATGGAGGTCACCGAATCTGGTATAACCACATTAGTGAGTTTATTGTTTTCAAACGCCTGTCTTCCAATTATAGTAACCGATTTTGGGATGACCACGCTGGTGAGCTGCTTGTCATAAAATGTCCCCCCATTAATAAGTTCGACCGAATCTGGGATGACGACATCTGTGTCGTTACCGTTGTAGCCAATAAGTATTGACTTGTCATCTGAACCATCACGATTTTTGGCATATTGCAACCCTTCCGTTGCTCGTTCACAGCCAGTAAGAAAGGCTAAACAGAGTAAAGTGCCAAGAATTTGGGCTGTTGCTTTCATGAGCCTTGTTCTTGATAATGTCATGGCTGTTCCCGTATTTTATTAAGACCGTCAAATACCCTCTACCAACGCATAAAAGCGTTCACAGGTAGTCAGCTTTATTTTGAGATAAACGTAAGGTAGCAATACTTTCCGCAGTTAGTCCACTTCCAACAAGTTGTTTAGCTAGTTTCGCTACTAAAACGGACGCTTTGACAAGCAAAACATACATATAAAAGGCCCAAATCGTGAAAGTTTCATTCTACTAAATGACTTTTTGTAGGGTAAAACGCAGGCTCTTTAACTTTATAGGGTATTTAACCTAACGAATTTTGGGGCAAAGACGTGTTACGAGCCCCGCTGAAACGTCTCTGGACAAAAGCTTGTCAGCGACTTTGCTAAATTAGTAAGCCATCAATAACTACAGGTATAGCAAGTTTACTTTTGAAGAGCTAGTGCGATGAGTAACATCGCACCAGAAAAAGTATTGGCTGGGTGCAGACTAAGTGAACTTACGTTAAATCGACTACACATTGGCTTAATTTTTAACACCTCAATGATTAAAGAAAGGGTGGGGACATTGTGATGAAAAGTAGATCTATAAGGCCGACTACAGCAACCCAAACCAGTTTTTAGGTATTCATTCGGTTTTTCTGCAGCAACCACTTATGTTCTATTACTTCAGCCTCAGCGTTTTATTGCGATGGTTCCAGTTTCAATCACGCAAGATTCCTTCGAAACCATGACTTTTACAGAATGTTTTTCTGAAGAGAATAGTGTTTTAGCCGAAGTATTTGGTCGCCCAAGTGCAGGTGCATGCTCTTGCTTTTGATAATGAATTTCCCAATGACGGGCTTGAATGTTGTAGCGCATAAACGCAAAGCCATTCACACTCTTGATGGTGGTGTTCCCTTTTTGGTAGAAGCCGTAGTCGCGAAAACTCATGTAATTGATTAATCCGTTGCGATGGTCTTTCACGTCATTGTATTGCTGATCTTCTTTGCTGCCTTCCACGTGATACACCCTGATTAGATCATCACTCCAATCATCAACAACGAAAGAGCAACCGCTGAAGTTTGGTGTGAAAACATACAAATGATCGCGATGAGGATCAGGGTGTTTAGGTATATCGAGATATTTGCCTTGCGCGACCCAGTAGGCCATCTGTGATGTTTTTTTATCGGGTTGTTGACCCGCGAATGTATCAATGACTTCAATAGTGCCTACTGTTCCATGAGCGTGTTTGTATTGCATGCCACTGAAAACAAGCTCACCACTTTCTTCTACTTCTCTCTTAGTCGCAGGGCTGAGAGATATCATCTGATGAGCAACGATCTCTGCGCTGACACATTGGTTATTAAAGCTAGAACCTAGCAGGTCTGACGGCAACATACGTGTTCCGGTCGCCTCGATCAGTTCCTTTCTTGATGCTGGCATCGGTGAAAGAATTGCATCAGGAAACTCACGATCTTCGCCCACGTGAATATGGTTTTCCTGTTCTGTCGTGGCTTCCGTGGCATTGGTTTCCTGTTTTTCTCGGCTACGACCATCAATAGTTTTATTTTTGTTCCAACCATCTGCTGGGTCATAAGCTTGTTGGGCAGCTTCGCGTTCAGCAAGAACACGCTCTCTATTTTCAGCCCATCGTTTCTCATCGCTCGCGGTATATCTCAGCTCTTCCTGACGTTCTCGATGTTGACGTACTGCACGTTCTGTTGTGGTTTCCTGTCTTTCTTCTGGAGCTACAGGAGCGGATTCATATCTCATGGGAGTCGACTTCACTGATAAATAAAAAGGATATTAACAATATTTTCAGTGGTTTATTATCCTCAGCAAGAGGATCTGATGATTAAACCAATTAAATAGGCAACCTGACAGGTCAAATAATCATAATGAAGGCCAAATCGTTTTGAGTTGCATTATATTGGATAACTTTTTGTAGAGTAAAATGAACGACACAGATCTTGTAGAGTATTTGGTCTAGCTGAGTTTGGGGCATTTCCGAGTTAGAGATATGAGATGGTTTTTTGTTCGATAGCCCCACTTTCGCTAAACCTGAGCTAGAAGAACTCTAAAATGGTATGCCACTAGTTTAGGGGAGGTTTACATCATCAGTAAATAGCGCAACATAATCAATTAGATGCAGGTTGCGCTTTACCTCTTTCAGGTCTTTATATGCCCATTCTTTCTTAGCGATAGATATAGGGCGACCTGTATCAACAGTCTGTTCTTCAACTTGCTTAGAGGAGTGTTCAACATGTATAAATTCAAATCTTCCAAACGGAGTAGAGTACCAACCAGAGGCTCCAGTTGTTGCAAGGATCATCATCATTGGAATCTGCGATATAACACCCCATCTAGATAGGGCATCTTCGAACGAAATATAACAATCGTACGAGGCTCTTAAAGCCAGTATCAAATGCTCAAATTCATCAGATGATTTGATATGGCCATAGACGAATAATTCATTATTTATGCTTGTTAGGTAAGGGCTTCTCAGTAAGATTCTGTCTAGATCGTCTGATTGGTAAAGGGTACAAATCTCTTCTTTGTTGTAGAAGAATTTTCCCTCTCTACGGTAGCGCATTTCTAAAACCATTTTCATACTGTTTAATCCTAACAAACTAATTACCAATGCTTAAGGCAGTAAGATGCTCAGCCACTTGTTCTAGGGCAGCTAATTCCCCAGATGCAATGAAGCTCAACGGAGTTCTACCGTAAGCGTGCCATGAAC
>NZ_JBFRSX010000119.1:0-12121 GCF_041473835.1 Vibrio sp. 10N.222.55.A1
GTTTATGATTGAAAATAAAAAAGAAGTTTCTGCGATAATTATTACGTTCAATCCCGTCCATCAAGAACTGAAGTTATTAGTCGAGAAATTGAAACTACAAGTTTCAAAAATATATATAATTGATAATAATTCATCCATGCCAATAGATATAGATGAATCTGAACAGATCGATGTAACACTATTATCGGACAATATGGGGATTGCATATGCTCAAAATATTGGTATTAATAAGGCACTAAATGATGGCTTTATTGACTTTATTTTGTTTGATCAAGACAGTGTTCCATCTGAATCTATGGTAAAAGAGCTGTTTACAGCTCGACAAGCAGCTCAACTTGAAGGACAAAGAGTTGGTGCAGTCGGTCCTGTTCATATAGATCAAGATACACTTTCTGAATGTTTGTTTATTCGCACATCTAGGTATAGTGTCAATAGATTTTTTTCAAGCGATAGAAGTGAAAACACCTTCTCTCCATGTGACTTTCTGATAGCTTCTGGTTGCCTCATTTCAAAGGATGCGCTTGATGATATTGGTTATATGGAAGAGGAGTTATTCATTGACTGTGTTGACATTGAGTGGGGTTTTAGAGCTAAGTGTAAAGATTATGTATGTATCGCTGCATTTAATGCAAAAATGTATCATAAGGTTGGTGGCACTCCGTTGAAAGTCTTCGGTCAAAGCCTTACAACTCACTCTCCAGTTCGTCACTACTATTATTATCGTAATTTCTACCGCTTATTACAAAGAGCATATATACCATTTGGTTGGAAAGTTTACACTATTATCAGGTCAAGCCTACAAGCGCTCATTTTTTGCGTATATCTCAAACCTAGATTTATGCAGTTCAAATGCATTGTAAAAGGGGTCTTTCACGGTCTAATTAATCGAGTTGGAAAGTATGAGTAAAAAGATCGTTTATATAATAAATGTTGATTGGTATTTTCGCCTTCATTGGCTAGAACGAGCTGAGTATTTCAAGTCTTTAGGTTTTGAGATACATATTGTTAGCAGCTTTTCAAGTGATATTATCAAAAACGAATTAGTTTCTAAAGGTTTCACTTGCCATCAATTATCTGTCAAACGAAAAAGTGTAAATTTTTTCCGAGAGATGACTAGTGCTTATAGCCTTATAAAAATAGTAGATGTAATTCAACCTGACTTAATACACTGTGTAACAATCAAACCTAATATATATGCTGGCTTACTAAATAGACTTTTTTACCGAAAACCAATTATTTACAGTGTTACTGGTTTAGGCGCTGTGTTTAGTTCTAAGGCAATAAAGTTCAAATTGTTGAAATTTATAATTGCTAACCTCTACCGCTTTATATCCTCTTCAAGTTCTCGCTTTGTTTTTGAGAATCACGAAGACTTTGAGCTATTTGGTGAGCTCGGCATTTTAAAGCATAGTAATGGTCGTGTGATCAAGGGGGCCGGGATTGATTTGACTCGCTTTGCCCCGTCATTGGCTCCCTTAAATAAAAATGTTTTATTTGGTGCAAGGCTTTTAAAAGAAAAGGGATTGGAGTCTCTAGTTTTAGCAAAACGTGAGCTAGAAAAGCAAGGATTGAGCTTTACGCTTAACATTGCTGGGATTATTGATGATGATGTTTCTTCTGCTATCCCTCTTCGCCAAGTGAAGGCTTGGGCAAGTTCACGTGATATCAATTGGTTAGGTAACGTGCAAGATATGCCTAAACTTATAAAAGAAAACGATATAGTGTGTTTACCTACAACTTATGGTGAAGGTGTCCCTCGTATTTTGATCGAGGCAGCTTCTTGCCAAAGACCGATAATCACGACAGATGTTGTTGGCTGTCGCGAAATTGTATCACATAACGTTAATGGTTTATTGGCTAGGCCAGACGATGTTGTATCACTCGCTAACTGTTTACGCACCTTACTGGAGAGTGATGAAAAAACGCTTGAGTTTGGCATTCAAGGGCGTAAAAAAGTTGAAGAAGAGTTTTCTCAAGAAATGGTTTTTGAAAAAACTCTCAAGGTTTATGAAGAGATTAGTATTAGTGCTGTTCGTTAGAGTTAGGTTTATAACCAGTTGGTGCATTTAATAGAATTGTCATAATGCATTCTTCGTCAAAGTTATGGCAACACCCGTCGAGTTGTTCTAAAAGAGGCTGCATCTCATTCCAACTTAGCATCTGCTCTTTGGCCGTCATTATTTTTTGATGGCCGCTTCCTTCCACATTATCTCCAATCAAAAGCTCTTCATAAAGTTTTTCTCCTGGGCGCAATCCGGTGAACTTTATAGATATATCGCCCTCTTGAGAATCCCCGTCGACATGCTCTTGCATACCCATCAAATGAATCATGCGTTTTGCAAGGTCCAGAATCTTAACGGGTTCACCCATATCAAGAACAAATACTTGTCCGTTGTGGCCCATGGCACCAGCTTGAATAACAAGCTGAGCTGCCTCAGGAATAAGCATAAAGTAGCGAATGATATCTGGGTGGGTTACGGTCACAGGACCGCCACATTTTATTTGCTTTTTAAACAGTGGAACAACAGACCCAGAAGAGCCCAAAACATTGCCAAAGCGTACCATTGTGAAAGTGGTGGTATTTTGCTTATCAGCCAAAGCTTGAAGAACCAGTTCAGCCATACGTTTGGTCGCGCCCATTACGTTAGTTGGTCTTACTGCTTTATCTGTCGAAATGAGAGTAAAGTTCTTCACACCTGTTTGGATCGCAGCTTCAGCGCACGCAAGCGTACCAAAAACGTTGTTGCGAACACCTTCAACAATATTATCTTCGACTAAAGGGACGTGTTTATAAGCTGCTGCATGGTAAACGGTTTCAACCTCATGTGCTGCCATCAGTTTCTCTAACCGGTTTTGTCTTTGAACGGATCCAAGAGTTGCGACGATTCGAGTCTCGCTTTTTAAGTTTATCTTTGTTGAATTGAGCTCTTGGTCGATTTTGTAAAGATTGTATTCATTGAGCTCAAATAGAACGAGTGTTTTGGGCTTTTGTGACATGATTTGTCGACATAACTCAGAGCCAATAGAGCCACCTGCGCCAGTAACCATAACATTCTTATTGAAAATGTTTTGGGCTAAAAGCTCCTTATCTGGGTCAACTGCGGCTCTACCAAGTAGATCTGCGACGTCAAGATCTTTCACTTCAGTTGCTGTTGCTTTACCCGCAGCTATATCTTCTACCGATGGTACTGATTGAACTGCTATTGGCCAGTGTGACAACTTCTCCACTAGTCTGAGACGTTCGCCTTTATTGATCCCATTAATGGCTAAAAGTAGCTTTACGGGTTGATAAAGTGATTGAAGGTGTTCAAATTCACTTGGGTGATGGACCTTAAGTCCAAATAATATCTGACCTGATTTCGTTGGGTCATCATCAAGTAATACGACTGGATTGTATTCGTCTCCCTGAATTAGGGCATACGTTAAATCGCGACCAGTTGCCCCCGCTCCATAAACAAATACATTGGGTTTTTGGCGTTTAAACCAGTGATAATAAATTGAACGGATGAGTATTCTGGGACCACCTAATGTCAGCGTTGCCAAGCCAGCATATATAAATGGGACACTTCTAGGGATGAATGAGTGGAAAAAAAATCCGCTCATGATTAATGCTAGAGTGGAAATTATGACACCAAAGAAGATGTTGCCAACTGCGGGCAACATCATATAACGCAAGACTGCTCGGTACATTCCTAACTTTACAAAGCTATAAATAGTGATCGATACAGTTACAAATAGTGTTATTAGCTCTTCGACCTCTACTTCAAAAAATGCGTTTCCAAGTCGTAAGGCAATCGCTAAATAGAGTGAAACAACGATAGCAAAAATATCATAGCCAATACTGATGAAGCGCTTGTTCTTGCGTTTGGCATTAAGCAATATATGTATTGGTCTTATCATGGTGTTCCTTAGCGAGCCACTGAGCGTCTTAAATTTGATTGTTATAGTTTTTGGAATGTATTTTAATGTTGTTGAGTGCGGTAAGCTAGTTGTAATTGACGGTTCTGTGTTGCTCAGTAGTTTTGCTGTCATTGTTGTTCATTATTCACTCAATATTTAGATTTTTTGTATTATGAAAATTTTGGTTACAGGTAGCACAGGTTTTGTCGGCTCTAGAGTTGTTGAGTTGGCCAGAAAGCGAGACTGGGCAGTCATTCCGGTTATGCGTAAGCAAATAGATCCACTTACTAATAGCTTGGTTGTTCCTTCCATTGACGCTTCTACCGATTGGTCTGGTGTATTCGAAAGTGTGGATTGTATTGTTCATTGTGCGGCTCGAGTGCATCAAATGAATGAGAGTGAGCTAGATGCCCAAGCTGCGTACCGAGAGATAAACACTCTTGGGACGTTGAACCTTGCAAAGCAAGCCGTTGAAGCCGGGGTTAAAAGGTTTGTATTCGTCAGCTCTATTAAAGTTAATGGCGAATTTACTGAGCCGGGCTCACCATTTCAGCCTGACCTAAGTAATATCCCTCAAGACCCTTACGGCTTGAGTAAGTATGAAGCCGAAGTCGAGTTGAATCAGCTGTCAAAAGAGACAGGGCTAGAAGTGGTTATCATTAGGCCTCCATTAGTTTATGGACCGGGAGTTAAAGCCAACTTCTTATCTATGATGCGTATGATTGATAAAGGTATTCCATTACCGTTTGGTGCTATAAAAAACCAAAGAAGTTTGGTTTATCTAGAGAATCTCTGCAGCTTGATACTGACGTGTTGTCAACACCCCTCAGCTCCCGGACATACGTTCTTAGCTTCTGATAATCATGATGTATCCACTACTCAATTAATGCAAACTATCGCTTTATCAATGAATAAGACACCGAGGCTTTTACCTATCCCAATGTCCTGGATACAATTGGTAGCCTCAGTATTAAAGAAACAACACATTGCACAGAGAATATGCGGTAGCCTTCAGGTTGAGACTCGTTTGACGAAAGAGATCTTGGGATGGGTACCTCCCGTAACTTTTGAAGAAGGGATTAAAAAGACGGTGGATGCCTACTTGAAGTCGCATTGATATGCTTTAAGAGGAGTCTTACGTTCATATTCGTAAGTGAGTAAAATACACTTTATTAATTAACGGCACTTATGCCATTCATCATATTTGTTTAATCAGAGATTTAAGGCATACATTTTGATTCGTTTGTTAGATTTCTTTTTTGCTTTCTTTGGTTTGCTGTTCCTTTGGCCAGCATTTCTCATTATTTGTATCCTTGGTTACTTTGACACGGGGTCGCCTGTCTTTTTTCAAACCCGAGTAGGGCGCAACAAAAAACCATTCACCTTGGTCAAATTCAGAACCATGCCTGTCGAAACCAAATCTGTTGCGACCCATTTAGTTGGAGCGAGTTCAGTGACTAAATTGGGTGGGTTCTTACGCAAGACTAAATTGGATGAACTACCACAGTTATACAATGTTCTGAAAGGTGAAATGAGTTTGGTTGGCCCGCGACCATGCTTATTCAACCAGCAAGAGCTGATCAATGAGAGAGAATCGAGAGGCGTGCTGGCGGTAAGGCCCGGTGTTACGGGGTTGGCTCAAATCAATGATATCGACATGTCGACACCGGAAAAACTCGCGGAGTGGGATCAACGAATGATTAACACGCTGAGTACTAAATTGTACTTTCAATACATCATTCAAACAGTATTAGGTAAAGGCTCGGGCGACCGCGTTTAATTTTCCTCTTGTTTTCTTACCTATCTTTGACGTTTTTTAGAATCAGTTTTGTATGGTAATGAGGCTTAGGCAAGGGGCTAAACGTGTAGTGAATGTGGCTGTTCAGAGCGTAGGTTATTGAATGATAACCACCACTTTACGTAGCGAAGTCAGTGTTCGTTAGTTAATTTTAGTGTTGACGAGAGCCATGAACTGACACCTGTATTTCCCTGTTTTATGGTGTCACTATACTTAAGCCTATAATGTCGCCATGATAGGCTGTTCTCTTTGGTGTTTGTATTCTCATACCTTAGTTCGTTTATTTGGAGCACTGGTTTTGCTTGATTGGTTAATGAATCCTGCTGTTCAGGTACTTGGCTTGTTCGTTGCAACAATTTGCAGCTTGATACGCTTTCAATCTCAGTCTGATAGAGTGTTTGGTGTATTGTTGTTAGTGCTTTTTACCAGCTCTCTTGTTACGACAGAGCAGGTTATCCAAAGCTTTTCAAATATGGGTTTATTAACTTTGATGCTGTTGATTATTTGCTCTGTAGCATTAGAGAAAACGAAGCTACTAAGAGTAGTTACCAACTATGTTATTGGACCTAATTATCGTCTCACCTTGCTCAGGTTATTCAGCTTAACCACTTTTTCTTCAGCGATATTGAACAATACTGCGGTCGTTTCCACTATGTTGGCACCGATCCGCAACAATCCGCACCACAAAGCCAGTAAACTACTTATCCCTCTTTCTTATGCGGCCATACTGGGTGGAACCTTAACCTTAGTTGGAACGTCCACTAACTTAATCGTCAATAGTTTGGTTATCGACTCAGGTTTGCCTAGTTTGAGGTTTTTCGACTTTACCGTTGTGGGCTTATGTTTGGTAGTGGGTTGTGGGGCGCTTTTGTTTGCATTAAGCCCATTATTGCCAGAGTACGATAAGGGCCAAGTTCAGATTCGTGACTATATTATCGATACTGAAGTCGCTTCAGATTCAGATCTAATCGGAAAGTCTGTAGAACAAAATGGTCTTCGACATTTAGAGTCCTTATTTTTGGTTGAAATATTGAGAGAGGGGCGCTTGATATCGCCTGTTACTCCTCAGGAGATTATTGCACCCAATGATCGCTTGTTGTTTAGTGGTGACGTGAAGAAGATAACGATATTAAGGGAGTTCAATGGCCTTTCTTTGTTCGCGAGTAACAGCGGCTTACCTCTTGATAACCTTTCTGAAGTGGTCATTAAACCGGAAAGTAATTTGGTTGGGAAAACACTTAAACATTCAGGCTTTCGTGCTTTGTTTGATGCTGCTGTCGTTGCGATTAAACGCGATGGGGTGGCGCTATCGGGCAAGCTCGGCGAGGTGACGCTTGAGGCCGGTGATTACTTAGTACTTGCAGTCGGAAACGATCACTACTCTAGAAATAATATCCGTAAGAATTTTTACTTATTGAGCGAAGTCGAAACGGATCTGTGCTTAGGTGGCTGGAGAGAAAAGCTGACTGTTGTTGGCTTTCTCGGTTCTATCTTATTGGCAGCGTTAGGTGTTGTGTCTCTTTTTAAAGTGATGCTGATATTATTAGGTGCACTATTGTTGTCAGGGTGTTTAACGGCTAATGAGGTTCTGCAGCGTTTGCCTAAAAATATTTGGTTGATTATATCCTCAGCCCTGCTTTTGTCTCAGGCTTTAACGAATAGTGGTGCTTTGAGTGGGTTAGAAACAATGGTTCATTCATATGACTATTTGTTTACTCCACTGACTGGCTTGATTGTTGTTTATGTATTGGCATGGATGATGACAGAGTTAGTCACTAACAATGCGGCTGCAGCTCTCGTACTTCCTATTGGAGTTGAACTGGCTTCGAGTTTATCTGCAAACCCTCAAGCGTATATACTCGCAGTAGCGTTTGGCGCCAGCGCCAGTTTTATTAGTCCGTATGGTTACCAAACTAACCTGATGGTGTTTAATGCGGGTCAGTATAAACTGCAAGATTTTGTGAAAGTAGGTGTGCCGATGTGCCTGCTTTATGGCGTGATTGTGTTAACCGCAATTCCAGCCTTTATTGGATTGTAATTTAAGGACTTCTTTGAAATGAATATTTCTCCAGAGCGTATGACTCATCTAAAGCAACTAGAAGCTGAGTCTATTCATATCATGCGTGAGGTTGCCGCTGAGTTTGATAACCCGGTAATGCTATATTCTGTTGGTAAAGATTCTTCGGTGATGCTCCACCTAGCGCAAAAAGCATTTGCGCCAGCGACTCCTCCGTTCCCGTTAATGCACGTAGATACCACGTGGAAGTTTAAAGAAATGATTCAGTTTCGTGACTATATGGCAGAAAAAGTAGGTATGAAGTTGATTGTGCATCAAAACCCTGAAGGGGTTGAGATGGACATCAGCCCATTTGTCCATGGCAGTTCTGTACATACTGACATCATGAAAACCCAAGGCTTGAAGCAAGCTCTGGACAAGCATGGCTTTGATGCTGCATTTGGAGGCGCACGCCGTGATGAAGAAAAGTCTCGAGCCAAAGAGCGTGTTTATTCCTTCCGCGATGAGCATCATCGATGGGATCCAAAGAATCAACGCCCTGAGCTATGGGATGTGTATAACGGCAAGGTAAATAAAGGCGAGAGCATTCGAGTGTTCCCTTTGTCAAACTGGACTGAGCTGGATATCTGGCAATACATCTACCTAGAGAACATTGAAATTCCAGGATTATACCTAGCGGCAAAACGTCCAGTGATTAAGCGTGACGGCATGCTCATAATGAAAGACGATGAGCGTATGGAGCTCAAAGAAGGTGAGGTGATTGAAGAAAAGATGGTTCGTTTCCGTACGCTTGGCTGTTACCCGTTGACGGGTGCGGTAGAGTCTGAAGCCGCGACGTTGCCAGAAATTATCCAAGAGATGCTACTAACCACAACGTCTGAACGCCAAGGCCGTGCCATTGATCATGATTCTTCTGGCTCAATGGAGAAGAAGAAACGCGAAGGGTATTTCTAAACTGTTATGACGACTCCATACCAACATAAAAGCAATGACTCGGTGAGTGAAGATGTCGTGTGGCATAACTCAACAGTGACCCATCAAGATCGTGTGGCTCAAAAAGGGCAAAAGCCAGTCATACTTTGGTTCACCGGTTTAAGTGGTTCCGGTAAATCCACCGTTGCAAATGCCGTTGAAAGTAAACTGCTGCAAATGGGCAAGCACAGTTATCTGCTTGATGGCGATAATGTGCGTCATGGTCTTAATAGAGATTTAGGTTTTTCAGATACAGACCGCATTGAAAATATCCGCCGCATCGGTGAGGTAGCTAAGCTGTTTGTTGATGCGGGCAATATTGTGTTAACTGCGTTTATCTCGCCGTTTATTTCTGATCGCCAACAAGTGCGTGAATTGGTAACTGAAGGCGAATTTCTTGAAGTGTTTGTCGATACACCGCTAGATGTGTGTGAAGCTCGCGACCCTAAAGGGCTCTACAAGAAAGCACGCGCAGGTGAGATTAAACACTTCACAGGCATCGACTCAGAATACCAAGCACCGGTAAACCCTGAAATCCATCTGCATACGGCTGAGCTATCGATTGAAGCTTGTGCGGATTTTGTCGTGGCTGAACTTGAGAAAAAAGGTTACTTGCAGTTAGGAGAACAGTATTAATGCATTATGACGTATTTAACGGTGATGCTGATGGCATCATTGCCTTGTTGCAACTGAGATTCGCAGAGCCCAAAGAATCTATATTGGTTACCGGCGTGAAACGTGACATTCAACTGCTGAAGCAAGTGGATATTGACCAAGCAGAATCAGTGACGGCGCTGGATATCTCCATGGAGAAAAACCTACCAGAACTGGAAGTGCTTTTGCAAAACAACGTGAAAGTGTTTTATTGCGACCATCACCGTAGCGGCGATATACCACAGTCAGACAACCTAGATGCACTAATTAATTTGGATGCAGAAATGTGTACCAGTTTACTGGTTAATAATCGCCTAGGCGGACAGTTCGCTAAATGGGCCGTTGCGGCCGCGTTTGGTGACAATCTGTTTGCTTCAGCCAATAAGCTAGCACAAGAGATTAGCTTAACCGAATCAGAAATCGAGTTCTTAAAAGAGCTGGGTACATTGATTAACTACAACGGCTATGGCGCAGTGCTGAATGATTTGCACATTGCCCCGGCAGACCTGTATCAACAATTGACAGCCTACGCAGACCCGTTATCGCTACTCGATGATGAGAGCTCGCCATACCATACGCTGAAAAAAGGCTATGAGCTAGATCGTAACCAAGTGCTGAGCGTCAAATCGGTTCACTCGGACACACAATGTAAAGTGTTTGAGCTGCCGTGTGAAGCCTGGGCAAGGCGCATTAGTGGTGTGTTTGGCAACGAGCTCGCAAATCAAAGCCCTGATTTAGCGCATGCAGTATTAACGCTAAATGCAAGCGAGCAAGATTACACGGTGAGCGTGCGTGCACCATTGAACAACCGTGTGGGTGCGGATGACATCTGCTCATTGTTTCCAACTGGTGGTGGTCGTAAAGCAGCTGCAGGCATTAACGCGTTAACGCTAGATGACAAGCAGAAGTTCATCAACACGTTGTCAGCGTATTACGCTCATTAAATGAAATGTAATTGCGGAAGGTACACAGTCACTTTCTGTAATGTGGAGCAAAAGCTCCCACACTCTAGAGTGCAAAGCATTCGAGTAGACAACCCCATTATACTGGGCATTGAAGCCTGAAAAAGAAGATTAGGAGAACGATATGTCTCACAGCTCAGAACTTATCGCAACGGATATCGAAGCATATCTGAAAGTTCATGAAAACAAAGATTTATTGCGCTTTCTCACTTGCGGTAACGTTGATGATGGTAAGTCTACACTGATTGGTCGTCTGCTTTACGATTCAAAGTTGATTTACGAAGACCAAATGGCAGCGATTGAGAAAGACTCTCAGAAATTCAACACCACCGATGGCGATTTCGATTTGGCGCTTTTGGTGGATGGTCTGCAGTCAGAACGAGAGCAAGGTATTACGATTGATGTAGCATACCGTTACTTCTCAACGGATAAACGTAAGTTCATCATCGCTGATACTCCAGGGCACGAGCAATATACTCGTAACATGGTAACAGGCGCGTCAACATGTGAGTTGGCGATTGTTATGGTAGACGCACGTTACGGTATTCAAACTCAAACTCGTCGTCATAGCTACATATGCAGTCTATTGGGCATTAAGCATATAATTGTGGCTATTAATAAGATGGACTTGATGGACTACAGCCAAGAGGTGTATCAGAAGATTAAAGCAGATTACCGTGAGATGGCGAAGAACTTCAACATCGACGATATTCGTTTTGTACCAATCTCAGCGCTGAAGGGTGACAACGTGGTGACTCCAAGCGAGGAAATGGACTGGTACCCAGGCGCAACTTTGATGAAACTGCTTGAGACGGTGAAAATCGACCAAGACAAAGACTTGGAGCACATGCGCTTCCCTGTGCAGTATGTAAATCGCCCGAACCTGAACTTCCGCGGTTTCTGCGGCACTCTAGCCTCTGGTCTTATTCAAGTCGGTGATGAAGTTACGGCGCTACCATCAGGTAAACAATCTCGTATCAAGTCTATCTACACCTTTGACGGTGAACTTGAAGCCGCACGTCCTGGTCAAGCGATAACTATAACGCTTGAAGATGAGATTGATGTGTCACGTGGCGACATGCTTGTACACAACGGTCATGAGCCAAATGTGACCAACAAAGTGCAAGCGCACGTGGTGTGGATGGATGAAAACCCAATGCGCACGCACAAAGAGTATACCTTTAAGTTTGCGACCAAATCGTGTGCGGGCAAAGTGACCGCAATCCCACACAAGATTGATGTGAACACGCTAGAACAACATGCAGAAAACAGTGAGTCTTTGGAACTGAATGAAATCGCACTGTCAGAGATTTCATTGACTGATAAGATTGCCGTGGACACTTATAAAGCTTTGCCGCAAACCGGTGCGTTCATTGTGATTGACCGCCACACCAATGTGACAGTTGGTGCCGGTATGGTTGAATCTGTGATAGATGGAAGTGAAGAGCAAGGTCGTGTGTATTCTCAAGCAGAGAAAGACTTGAATGCGTATGTACGTAAATACTTTCCAGAGTGGGGATGTTTAGAGATATAACCTCATCAGACTGGAGGAGCGTACTAATTGTATACTCCCAGGTAAAAAAGGGAGGGCTTGAATTGTTCCAAAGAGGTTACATTTCTTTCCTGTTAAGTATTTATTCTCTGGCCATCACAACCTTGTGATGGTTGCTGCTTACTACGTTATACCCAATTAAAAACTATTCGTAGAGCTTTAATTAGGTATACCATTTTGTTTTCTAGTTTCATGATTTATCGATAACTCAGTTGATGCAAGCCATCGCTCATGCTTCGGGGAAGATAACAGGGCGGGATCGCACT
>NZ_JBFRSX010000120.1:0-734 GCF_041473835.1 Vibrio sp. 10N.222.55.A1
GTGATGGTTGGCACATCATCCGTCACCATGATCTTCAAATCGATCGCATTCGATTTATCTTGGTCGAAATCTTCAGCTACAACAGAGAAGTTAAGGTTAATCGCGTTTTCACCCGCGCCATCAAGGTGCTTAAGTGGTTTAAACAATTCGAATTGATAGCTGTTATCTGAGGTATCGAAAATAATTTCGAACACCGCTTCATTACTCGCTGCTGTTTGAGCAACGTAAGTAAATGTTGTGCCATTTTGTGAAACAGCTTGCCACTCTAAACTTTCTCCATCAGAGGTTAAGCCAGTCAGAACCAAATCTTCATCAACCAGTTCATACTTCACAACGCCATCGGCACCTTCATCGACAGTGAACAGTCCATTAATAATGGTATCTTCAGATTGATCTGAACCAATTCCAGTGAGGTCATCCTCATCGACAACCGCTTCACCCGTTGGCGCACTCATTACTGGTGTGTCATCTAGCACTTCGATTGGCAATACATACTGATTAGAGTCATCACCGTCACCATCAACTGCAACGACATCAAATGGAATCGTTAAGGTATTGGAATTCGGACTTGTAGGATGATTTAGAGGACCTAACAACGTAAAGGTATAAGAGCCATCATTCGCTAGCGCGAGCGTGAAAATAGGAGTCCCGCTTGTCGTCGTACCTTGATAGGTTGTCGTGTTAGCCGCCCCTGTGATTTCTGTAATAGAAATCGCTTCAGTTCCAGAGGTCAA
>NZ_JBFRSX010000121.1:0-14279 GCF_041473835.1 Vibrio sp. 10N.222.55.A1
GTGTTGTAGCTAAAATCTTCGCTTAATAGCATTTAGATTTTTGCACTCTCTTCATTAGAAGAGCACGCATCTGAAAAGGGGAGCTTCGGCTTCCCTTTTGTTTTCTCAAAAGAAATATTACCTTCCATCTATCTTCTTCCCTCTCGATACAAAACCAACTTCCAATAAATTGCGATTATTTTTCCAACACTACTTGCATACTAAAGTGTGATCTGTATAATGCATCGCACTGGCTAACGCTGGTTGTGAACCAATGAGCACTGAGGAGTAGGTCTTACCTAGTAATGTATACTCAGCTTATGTTCGCGGTTAATAAAAATAGTAAACTTCTTGTTTACTTCAAAAGTTAACTGACAATGCGTCCTAATTTTGGGTGCTACGGTTTCACATAAATCAATCGGCATTCTCTCGTTTTATCGGGTTTGAGTGGCGATATTGTTTGTGTAATTTTTAATAATTGGAGCTCTGTCTCATGCAGAACCAACGTATTCGTATCCGCCTTAAAGCGTTTGATTACAAGCTAATCGATGCTTCAACTGCGGAAATCGTTGAAACAGCAAAACGTACTGGCGCACAGGTTCGTGGTCCTATTCCACTTCCTACTCGTAAAGAGCGTTTCACTGTTCTTACCTCTCCACACGTCAACAAAGATGCACGTGATCAGTACGAAATCCGTACTCACAAGCGTTTGATCGACATCGTTGAGCCAACAGATAAAACTGTTGATGCTCTAATGCGTCTTGATCTTGCAGCTGGCGTTGATGTTCAAATCAGCCTAGGTTAAGGGAGATAAGAATAATGATTGGTCTAGTCGGACGTAAAGTGGGTATGACCCGCGTATTTACTGAAGAAGGCGTTTCTATCCCAGTAACTGTTGTTGAGGTTGAAGCGAACCGTATTTCTCAAGTTAAAACTCTTGAGACAGACGGCTACGCAGCAATCCAAGTAACTACTGGTGCTAAGAAAGCTAACCGTGTAACTAAACCTGAAGCTGGTCACTTCGCGAAAGCGGGTGTAGAAGCAGGTCGCGGTCTTTGGGAATTCCGTTTAGAAAACGGCGAAGAGTTTGAAGTTGGCGCTGAGCTAAACGTAGAACTTTTCAACGAAATTAAAAAAGTAGACGTTACTGGTACATCTAAAGGTAAAGGCTTCCAAGGCGCTATCAAGCGTTGGAACTTCTCTACTCAAGATATGACTCACGGTAACTCTTTGTCTCACCGCGCACCGGGTTCAATTGGCCAATGTCAAACTCCAGGCCGCGTGTTTAAAGGCAAGAAAATGGCAGGTCACATGGGTGCTGAGCGTGTAACGACTCAAAACCTAGAGATCGTACGTGTTGACGCTGAGCGCAATCTACTCCTTATTAAAGGTGCAGTACCGGGCTCAACAGGCGGAAACGTGATCGTAAAACCTGCTGTTAAAGCATAACGTCTAGGAGTAAGTAATGGAATTGATGGTTAAAGGTGCTGATGCACTAACTGTTTCCGAGACTACTTTCGGACGTGACTTCAACGAAGCTCTTGTACACCAAGTAGTTGTTGCATATGCAGCAGGTGCTCGTCAAGGTACTCGTGCTCAAAAGACTCGTTCTGAAGTATCTGGCGGTGGCGCTAAGCCATGGCGTCAAAAAGGTACTGGCCGCGCACGTGCTGGTACAATTCGTAGCCCAATCTGGCGTACAGGTGGTGTTACTTTTGCTGCGAAACCACAAGATCACAGCCAAAAAGTAAACAAAAAAATGTACCGCGGTGCTATGAAGAGCATTCTTTCTGAGCTAGTTCGTCAAGAGCGTTTAATCGTTGTTGATAACTTCTCTGTAGAAGCACCAAAAACAAAAGAACTTGTAGTTAAGCTTAAAGAGCTTGAGCTAAGCGACGTTCTGATTGTGACTGGCGAAGTAGATGAAAATCTATTCTTAGCTGCTCGTAACCTATACAAAGTAGATGCACGTGATGTTGCTGGTGTTGATCCAGTATCACTAATCGCTTTCGACAAGGTTCTAATGACTGCTGACGCAGTTAAGCAAGTTGAGGAGATGCTAGCATGATCACTGAAGAGCGTATCTTAAAAGTTCTACGTGCTCCGCACATCTCTGAAAAAGCAACTATGGCAGCTGAGAAAGCGAACACTATCGTTTTCAAAGTAGCTAAAGATGCAACTAAGAAAGAGATCAAAGCAGCTGTAGAAAAGCTATTTGAAGTTGAAGTTAAGTCTGTAAATACTCTTGTATTAAAGGGTAAGACCAAACGTCAAGGTATGCGTGAAGGCCGTCGTTCAGACGTTAAGAAAGCCTACGTTACTTTGAAAGAAGGTCAAGATCTTGACTTCGTTGGCGGCGCGGAATAACAGGAGTAGTAAAAATGGCTATTGTTAAATGTAAGCCGACTTCCCCTGGTCGTCGTCACGTCGTTAAAGTTGTTAACGCTGACCTACACAAGGGTAAGCCATACGCACCACTTCTAGAGAAAAACTCTAAGAACGGTGGTCGTAACAACAACGGTCGTATTACAGTACGTCACATCGGTGGTGGTCATAAGCACCATTACCGTGTAATTGACTTCAAACGTACTAAAGATGGCATCCCAGCGAAAGTTGAGCGTCTAGAATACGATCCAAACCGTAGTGCTAACATCGCTCTAGTTCTGTACGCAGACGGTGAGCGTCGTTACATCATTGCACCTAAAGGTGTTAACGCAGGCGACCAGATTCAATCTGGCGTAGATGCTGCAATCAAAGCAGGTAACACTCTGCCGATGCGCAACATCCCAGTAGGTTCTACTGTACACTGTGTTGAACTTAAGCCTGGTAAAGGTGCTCAACTAGCTCGTTCGGCTGGTGCTTATGCTCAAATCATCGCTCGCGATGGTGCATACGTAACTATCCGTCTACGTTCTGGTGAGATGCGCAAAGTTCTTTCTGAAGGTCGTGCAACGATCGGTGAAGTTGGTAACTCTGAGCATATGCTACGTGAACTTGGTAAAGCTGGTGCTTCACGCTGGCGCGGCGTACGTCCAACCGTACGTGGTGTAGTAATGAACCCGGTGGATCACCCACATGGTGGTGGTGAAGGCCGCACATCTGGTGGTCGTCACCCAGTTTCTCCTTGGGGCGTTCCTACTAAGGGCTTCAAGACTCGTAAGAACAAGCGCACTGACAAGTACATCGTACGTCGTCGCACTAAATAATTTATAAAGAGGAATCGCCATGCCACGTTCTCTCAAGAAAGGTCCTTTTATTGACCTACACTTGCTGAAGAAGGTAGAGAAAGCGGTGGAAAGCGGAGACAAAAAGCCTATTAAGACTTGGTCCCGTCGCTCAATGATCATCCCAACAATGATTGGTTTGACCATCGCTGTCCATAATGGTCGTCAGCACGTTCCAGTTTTCGTTACCGAAGAAATGATCGGTCACAAACTGGGCGAATTTGCACCAACTCGTACTTATCGCGGTCATGCTGCAGATAAGAAAGCTAAGAAGAAATAAGGAGTAGATGATGGAAGCTTTAGCTAAACATAACTTTGCTCGTATTTCTCCACAGAAAGCTCGCTTAGTTGCAGACCAAATTCGCGGTAAGTCGGTAGACCAAGCTCTAGAAATTCTAACTTTCAGCAACAAAAAAGCTGCTGTATTAGTTAAGAAGGTTCTTGAGTCAGCTATCGCTAACGCGGAACATAACGAAGGTGCAGATATCGACGATCTAAATGTCGCTAAAATCTTCGTAGATGAGGGCCCTATCATGAAGCGTATTATGCCTCGTGCTAAAGGTCGTGCGGATCGTATCTTGAAGCGTTCAAGCCACATCACTATTGTTGTAGCAGATCGCTAAAGACTAGGAGAGTAAGCAATGGGTCAGAAAGTACATCCTAATGGTATTCGTCTTGGCATCGTTAAGCCTTGGAATGCTACATGGTTTGCTAATACCAACGAATTCGCTGACAACCTAGACGGCGACTTCAAGGTACGTCAGTTCCTTACAAAGGAACTACAAAAAGCATCATTATCTCGTATCGTTATCGAGCGTCCAGCTAAGAGCATCCGTGTGACTATTCACACTGCTCGCCCTGGCGTTGTTATCGGTAAGAAAGGTGAAGACGTAGAGAAGCTACGCGCAGCTGTAGCTAAAATCGCAGGTGTACCAGCGCAAATTAACATCGCTGAAGTACGTAAGCCTGAGCTAGATGGTCAGCTTGTAGCTGATAGCATCGCGTCTCAACTAGAGCGTCGTGTTATGTTCCGTCGTGCAATGAAGCGTGCGGTACAAAATGCTATGCGTCTAGGCGCTAAAGGCATCAAAGTACAAGTAGGCGGCCGTCTTGGCGGTGCTGAAATCGCACGTTCAGAGTGGTACCGTGAAGGCCGTGTGCCTCTACACACTCTACGTGCAGACATTGATTACGCAACTTCTTCGGCTCACACTCAATACGGTGTGATCGGCATTAAAGTTTGGATCTTCAAAGGTGAGATTCTAGGCGGTATGCCAGCTGCTAACGCAGTAGAGCCAAAAGGCGATAAGCCTAAGAAGCAGCGTAAAGGCCGTAAGTAAGGAGTCGAACGATGCTACAACCAAAACGTACTAAGTTCCGCAAGGTTATGACTGGTCGTAACCGTGGTCTAGCTAAAGGTACTGAAGTAAGCTTCGGCGAATTCGGTCTTAAAGCTGTTGGCCGTGGTCGTCTGACTGCACGTCAAATCGAAGCGGCACGTCGTGCTATGACACGTCACATTAAGCGTCAAGGTCAAATCTGGATCCGTGTTTTCCCAGACAAACCGATTACTGAAAAGCCTCTTGAAGTTCGTCAAGGTAAAGGTAAAGGTTCAGTTGCGTACTGGGTTGCTCAAATCCAACCAGGCAAAGTTATGTACGAGATGAATGGCGTACCTGAAGAGTTGGCACGTGAAGCGTTCCGCCTAGCGGCACGTAAACTGCCTGTTAAAACTACTTTTGTAACTAAGCAGGTGATGTGATGAAAGCACAAGATCTACGCGAAAAGAACGTTGAAGAGCTTAACGCTGAGCTATTGAATTTGCTACGTGAACAGTTCAACTTGCGCATGCAAGCTGCAACTGGTCAACTTCAGCAAACTCATACTCTAAAAGCTGTACGCCGTGACATCGCACGTGTGAAAACTGTTTTGACTGAAAAGGCAGGCGCATAATGAGCGAAACTAACCGCATCCAGCAAGGCCGTGTAGTAAGTGACAAGATGGACAAGTCTATCGTTGTTGCTATTGAACGTACTGTAAAACACCCGATTTACGGCAAGTTCATCAAACGCACGACTAAAGTACACGCACACGACGAAGACAACACTTGTGGCCTAGGCGACAAAGTTGAAATCGCTGAGTGTCGTCCTCTGTCTAAGACTAAGTCTTGGACATTGGTTAAAGTTCTAGAAAAAGCGAAGATTTAATCTTTGTAATTCTATAACTTATAAGCGGCTCCAAATTATTTTTTGGAGCCGCTTGTTTTTTGTCTACCCAATTTAAAAAAAGGGTGGTACAATTCGCGTCCCTTTTAAAGAGGCAGCCCGACCCGAGAGGGTCTAGTTTTAATATTTAGCGGAGCACTAACAATGATCCAGATGCAAAGTACACTTGACGCAGCAGATAACTCTGGCGCGCGCAAGGTAATGTGTATTAAGGTTCTGGGTGGCTCTCACCGCCGTTATGCACATATCGGTGACGTCATCAAGGTTACAGTGAAGGAAGCGATTCCTCGCGGTAAAGTAAAGAAAGGTGATGTTCTGAAGGCGGTAGTAGTGCGCACCCGTAAAGGCGTTCGTCGCCCAGACGGTTCTGTCATTCGCTTCGACAGTAATGCTTGTGTATTGTTAAATGACACTACTGAGCAACCAGTCGGCACACGTATCTTTGGTCCTGTGACTCGTGAACTTCGTAACGCGAAATTCATGAAGATTGTATCACTAGCACCTGAAGTTCTGTAAGGAGCGGCAATATGGCAGCTAAAATCCGTCGTAATGACGAAGTAATCATTCTTGCTGGTAAAGATAAAGGCAAGAAAGGTAAAGTAACTAAGGTTCTGACAACTGGTAAAGTTATCGTTGAAGGCATCAACCTTGTTAAGAAACACCAAAAGCCGGTTCCGGCTCTAGGTCAACAAGGTGGCATCGTTGAACAAGAAGCAGCTATTGATGCTTCTAACGTTGCTGTTTTTAACGCGGCTACTGGTAAAGCAGACCGTATCGGTTTCCGTATCGAAGATGGCAAGAAAGTTCGTTTCTTCAAATCTAACGGCGAAACTGTTTCTAACTAATTAGAAGTAATTTGGAGTTCTACTATGGCGAAACTGCATGATTACTACAAGTCGTCTGTAGTCGCTGAGCTTACCAAAGAGTTCAGCTACACAAGCGTCATGCAAGTCCCTAGGATTGAGAAAATCACCCTAAATATGGGCGTTGGTGAAGCAATCAACGATAAGAAACTGCTAGAAAACGCAGCAGCTGATATGGCAACGATCTCTGGTCAAAAGCCACTTATCACTAAAGCGCGTAAATCTGTAGCTGGTTTCAAAATTCGTGAAGGCTACCCAATTGGTTGTAAAGTAACCTTGCGTGGTGAGCGCATGTGGGAATTTTTAGAGCGTTTAATCTCTATCGCACTTCCACGTGTACGTGATTTCCGTGGTGTTAGCGCTAAGTCTTTTGACGGTCGCGGTAACTACAGCATGGGCGTTCGCGAGCAAATCATCTTTCCGGAAATCGACTACGATAAAGTCGATCGTGTCCGCGGTCTTGATATCACTATCACGACTTCTGCGGGTTCCGATGAGGAAGGCCGAGCTCTGCTGGCTGCCTTTAACTTCCCATTCCGTAAGTAAGGGTAGGGTTACTGTTATGGCTAAACAATCAATGAAAGCACGTGAAGCTAAACGTGCAAAACTAGTAGCTAAGTTCGCTGAAAAGCGTTCTGCGCTAAAAGTTATCATTAGCGATGTAAACGCATCTGAAGAAGATCGTTGGAATGCGGTTCTTAAACTGCAATCTCTTCCACGTGATTCAAGTGCATCACGTCAGCGCAACCGTTGCAACCAAACTGGTCGTCCACACGGTTACCTACGTAAATTCGGTCTAAGCCGCATTAAGGTTCGTGAAGCTTGCATGAAAGGCGAGATTCCGGGTCTTCGTAAGGCTAGCTGGTAATTGCCACTTAATCATTTGGAGTAAATCTTATGAGCATGCAAGATCCGATTTCGGATATGCTGACCCGAGTTCGTAACGGTCAGGCAGCAAACAAAGTTGCTGTAAAAATGCCTTCTTCAAAGCTTAAAGTTGCAATTGCTGCATTACTTAAAGCTGAAGGTTACATCGTAGACTTCGCTGTTAACAGCGAAGCAAAACCTGAGCTAGAAGTTACTCTTAAGTACTTCCAAGCTAAACCTGTAATCGAGCAAATCAAGCGTGTATCACGTCCTGGTCTAAGAGTTTATAAAAATAAAGACTCTTTACCTACAGTGATGGGTGGTCTTGGTATTGCAGTTGTTTCTACTTCCAAGGGTCTGATGTCTGACCGTGCTGCTCGTAAAGCAGGTCTTGGCGGTGAAATCATCTGTTACGTAGCTTAAGGAGTAGATTATGTCTCGTGTTGCTAAAGCACCTGTCGCTATTCCAGCTGGCGTAGAGGTGAAACTAAACGGCCAAGAAGTTACTGTAAAAGGTAGCAAAGGTGAGCTTACTCGCGTTCTTAACAGCGCCGTAGTTATTGCACAGGAAGAAACCAACCTAACTTTCGGTCCGAAAGAAGGTGTTACTAACGCATGGGCACAAGCTGGTACAGCTCGCGCTCTAGTTAATAACATGGTTGTGGGTGTTACTGAGGGCTTCACTAAGAAGCTAACTCTTAAGGGTGTTGGTTACCGTGCTGCTATGAAAGGCAACTCTGTAGCTCTAACTCTTGGTTTTTCTCACCCAGTAGAGCACGCTCTACCTGAAGGTATTAAAGCTGAGTGCCCTAGCCAAACTGAGATCATCATTACTGGTTGCGATAAGCAAGTAGTAGGTCAAGTTGCGGCTGACATTCGTTCTTACCGTGCTCCTGAGCCTTACAAAGGCAAAGGTGTTCGTTACGCAGATGAAAATGTGCGTACTAAAGAAGCTAAGAAGAAGTAAGGTATCACTATGGATAAGAAAGCATCTCGCATCCGTCGTGCTACACGTGCACGTCGTAAGATTGCAGAACTTGGTGCAACTCGCCTGGTAGTACACCGTACTCCTCGCCATGTTTACGCACAAGTTATCGCGGCAAACGGCTCTGAGGTTATCGCAGCTGCTTCTACTGTAGAAAAAGCGATCCGTGAGCAAGTTAAGAACACTGGTAACGTTGATGCAGCTAAAGCAGTTGGTAAAGCTGTTGCTGAGCGCGCTCTTGAAAAAGGCGTAGCTTCAGTTGCATTTGATCGTTCTGGTTTCCAATACCACGGTCGAGTAGCGGCGCTAGCAGAATCTGCTCGCGAAGCTGGTCTGAAATTCTAAGGTAGGGTTGGAAGATGGCTAAAGAACAACAACAAGCTAATGATTTGCAAGAAAAGCTGATCGCAGTTAACCGTGTATCTAAGACGGTTAAAGGTGGTCGAATCATGAGCTTTACTGCACTAACAGTAGTTGGTGACGGTAACGGTCGCGTAGGTTTCGGTTACGGCAAAGCTCGTGAAGTACCTGCTGCGATTCAAAAAGCAATGGAAAAAGCGCGCCGTAACATGGTTACAGTATCGCTTAACGAAGGCACTCTTCACCACCCGGTGAAAGGTCGTCATTCGGGCTCTAAAGTTTACATGCAGCCAGCTGCAGAAGGTACAGGTGTTATTGCCGGCGGTGCAATGCGTGCTGTACTTGAAGTTGCGGGCGTACATAACGTACTTTCTAAAGCATACGGTTCAACGAACCCGATCAACATCGTTCGTGCAACGATTGGTGCTCTAGTAGACGTTAAGTCACCAGAAATGGTTGCTGCTAAACGTGGTCTAACTGTTGAATCTATTTCGGAGTAAGCACACGATGGCAACTATTAAAGTAACTCAAACTAAAAGCTCAATTGGTCGCCTACCTAAGCACAAAGCGTGTCTTAAAGGTCTAGGTCTTCGTCGCATCAACCATACAGTAGAACTTGAAGATACACCGTGCGTACGCGGTATGATCAACAAGGTTTACTACATGGTTAAGATTGAGGAGTAATCAGAATGCGTTTGAATACTCTATCACCGGCTGCTGGCTCTAAACCTTCTAAGAAGCGTGTAGGTCGTGGTATCGGTTCTGGCCTTGGTAAAACAGGTGGCCGCGGTCACAAAGGTCAAAAGTCACGTTCTGGCGGCTCTGTTCGTCCAGGTTTTGAAGGCGGTCAAATGCCTCTAAAACAACGTCTACCTAAATTCGGTTTCACTTCTCGTAAGAGCCTAGTGTCTGCTGAAGTTCGTCTAGCTGAGCTAGCGAAAGTAACAGGTGACGTAGTTGATCTTAACAGCCTTAAAGCTGCTAACGTTATCACTAAGAACATCGAGTTTGTTAAGATTGTTCTTTCTGGTGACCTAAGCAAAGCTGTGACTGTTAAAGGTCTACGCGTGACTAAAGGCGCTAAAGCTGCAATCGAAGCTGCAGGCGGTAAAATCGAGGAATAATCTCGAGGAACGAGGTACAGATGGCTAAGAAACCAGGACAAGATTTTCGTAGTGCTCAGAGCGGCTTAAGTGAACTAAAGTCGCGCTTATTATTCGTAATTGGTGCACTTTTAGTATTCCGAGCCGGCTCTTTTGTGCCGATCCCTGGTATTGACGCAGCTGTACTTGCCGATTTGTTCGATCAGCAAAAAGGTACCATCGTAGAAATGTTTAACATGTTCTCCGGTGGTGCTCTTGAGCGTGCATCTATATTAGCATTGGGTATCATGCCGTACATTTCGGCATCGATCGTAGTCCAATTGCTAACTGTAGTTCATCCAGCGTTAGCGGAACTCAAGAAAGAGGGTGAAGCAGGCCGTCGTAAGATAAGCCAATATACACGCTACGGCACGCTTGTACTTGCAACATTCCAAGCTATTGGTATCGCAACAGGCTTACCAAACATGGTCGACAATCTGGTTGTTATCAACCAAACCATGTTTACGCTTATTGCTACCGTGAGTTTAGTAACTGGTACCATGTTCTTAATGTGGTTAGGTGAACAAATCACTGAGCGAGGAATCGGTAATGGTATTTCCATTCTGATTTTTGCAGGTATTGTTGCTGGATTGCCTTCTGCAATCGGTCAAACAATCGAGCAAGCGCGTCAAGGTGAATTGCATGTGCTTCTTCTGCTGTTGATTGCTGTATTGTCTTTTGCTGTTATTTACTTCGTAGTTTTCATGGAACGTGGTCAACGTCGTATCGTCGTTAACTATGCGAAACGTCAACAAGGTCGTAAAGTTTTTGCAGCACAAAGCTCTCACTTGCCTCTTAAGATTAATATGGCAGGTGTTATTCCAGCGATTTTCGCATCAAGTATTATTTTGTTCCCAGGAACATTAGCGCAGTGGTTTGGTCAAAATGGTGAAAGCAGCGCGTTCGGTTGGTTAACTGACGTGTCATTAGCTCTTAGCCCAGGTCAACCTTTGTATGTAATGCTTTATGCAGCAGCTATAATCTTCTTCTGTTTCTTCTATACAGCGTTGGTGTTTAACCCACGTGAAACAGCTGATAACTTGAAGAAGTCTGGTGCATTCGTACCCGGTATCCGCCCAGGTGAGCAGACAGCGAAATATATCGATAAAGTGATGACTAGACTAACCCTTGCGGGCGCTCTATACATTACTTTTATATGTCTGATTCCTGAGTTCATGATGGTCGCGTGGAACGTTCGTTTCTACTTTGGCGGCACATCACTACTAATCGTAGTGGTAGTTATCATGGATTTCATGGCACAGGTACAGACTCATCTGATGTCACAACAGTATGATTCTGTGTTAAAGAAAGCGAATCTGAAGGGTTACGGCCGTTAATTCGGTGGTAACAATTTCGATTCCATTTACGGAGTTTAGCAATGAAAGTTCGTGCTTCCGTTAAAAAAATCTGCCGTAACTGTAAAGTTATCAAGCGTAACGGTGTCGTTCGCGTGATTTGCAGTGAGCCAAAGCATAAGCAACGCCAAGGCTAATTAGCAGAAATTTTTACTTGAAATACAAGGTAGAGTCGAGTATATTCCTCGGCCTACCTTTTGCGTGCAAAAGAAGTAGTATGCCGCAGCGTATCCATAACGGGCTTTGCTGCGGATAATTCTTTTATGAACCCCTTAGGAGTGAATAATGGCCCGTATAGCCGGCATTAACATTCCTGATCATAAGCATTCTGTAATTGCACTTACTGCAATCTACGGTATCGGTAAAACTCGCTCTCAAGCTATTCTAGCTGAAGTGGGTATTGCTGAAGATGCTAAGATCAGTGAACTAACTGAAGAGCAGATCGATCAACTGCGTGATGGTGTAGCTAAGTACACTGTAGAAGGTGATCTACGTCGTGAAGTATCGATGAACATCAAGCGTCTTATGGACCTTGGCTGTTACCGCGGTCTTCGTCATCGTCGCAGTCTACCACTACGTGGACAGCGTACTAAAACCAACGCTCGCACCCGTAAGGGTCCGCGCAAGCCGATCAAGAAATAGTCGGATAAGGTAGAGTACAATGGCAAAACAACCAACTCGCGCGCGTAAGCGCGTACGCAAGCAAGTAGCTGATGGCGTAGCGCACATTCATGCTTCTTTCAACAACACAATCGTAACTATCACTGACCGTCAAGGCAACGCTCTTGCATGGGCTACAGCAGGTGGTTCAGGTTTCCGTGGTTCTCGTAAATCTACTCCGTTCGCAGCACAAGTTGCAGCTGAGCGTTGTGGTGAAATGGCTAAAGAATATGGCCTAAAGAACTTGGAAGTTATGGTTAAGGGTCCAGGTCCAGGTCGCGAATCTACTGTTCGTGCACTGAACGCTGCTGGTTTCCGTATCACTAACATTGTTGATGCGACACCAATCCCTCATAACGGTTGTCGTCCACCTAAGAAACGTCGCGTTTAAGTTTCGTTTCTAGGAATATTGGAGAAAGATCATGGCAAGATATTTGGGTCCTAAGCTTAAGCTTAGCCGTCGCGAAGGTACTGACTTATTCCTTAAGTCTGGTGTCCGTGCGATCGATACCAAGTGTAAAATTGATAACGCACCAGGTGTACACGGCGCTCGTCGCGGTCGTCTATCTGAGTATGGCGTTCAGCTTCGTGAGAAGCAAAAAGTTCGTCGTATCTACGGCGTTCTAGAAAAACAATTCCGCAACTACTACAAAGAAGCTGCACGTCTTAAAGGCAACACAGGTGCAAACCTGCTTCAGCTTCTTGAAGGTCGTCTTGATAACGTAGTTTACCGTATGGGCTTTGGCGCCACTCGTGCTGAATCTCGTCAACTAGTTAGCCACAAGTCTATTCTAGTTAACGGTAAAGTTGTAAACGTTCCTTCTTTCAAAGTAGCGGCAAACGACGTTGTTTCTATCCGCGAGAAAGCTAAACAGCAATCTCGTATTAAAGCGGCTCTAGAAGTTGCTGAACAACGTGAAAAGCCAACTTGGATTGAAGTAGATGCTGGCAAAATGGAAGGTACATTCAAGCGTATGCCTGAGCGTTCTGACCTATCAGCTGACATCAATGAACACTTGATCGTCGAACTTTACTCTAAGTAAGGTTAAAAAAAGAGAGGACACAATGCAGGGTTCTGTAACAGAATTTCTTAAGCCGCGTCTTGTTGACATTGAACAGATCAATACGACACACGCGAAAGTAACTCTTGAGCCATTAGAGCGCGGTTTCGGCCACACTCTAGGTAATGCTCTTCGCCGCATTCTTCTATCTTCTATGCCGGGTTGTGCCGTAACAGAAGTTGAAATTGAAGGTGTGCTACACGAATACAGCACTAAAGAAGGCGTTCAGGAAGATATCCTGGAAATCCTTCTAAACCTTAAAGGTTTGGCTGTACGCGTTGCTGAAGGCAAAGATGAAGTGTTTATTACACTGAACAAATCAGGCTCAGGCCCTGTTGTTGCAGGTGACATCACCCACGATGGTGATGTAGAGATCGCTAACCCTGAGCACGTAATTTGTCACCTAACGGATGACAACGCTGAGATCGCTATGCGTATCAAAGTAGAACGTGGTCGTGGTTACGTTCCAGCTTCAGCTCGTATCCATACTGAAGAAGATGAGCGTCCTATCGGTCGTCTACTAGTTGACGCTACTTACAGCCCGGTTGATAAAATCGCTTACGCTGTAGAAGCGGCACGTGTAGAACAACGTACTGATTTAGACAAGCTTGTTATCGATATGGAAACGAACGGTACTCTAGAACCTGAGGAAGCAATCCGTCGTGCAGCTACTATTTTAGCTGAACAATTGGATGCGTTCGTAGATCTTCGTGATGTACGTGTACCTGAGGAGAAGGAAGAGAAGCCAGAATTCGATCCTATCCTACTACGTCCTGTAGACGATCTTGAACTAACAGTTCGCTCTGCTAACTGTTTGAAAGCAGAAGCGATTCACTACATCGGTGATCTTGTACAGCGCACTGAGGTTGAGCTACTTAAAACGCCAAACCTTGGTAAGAAATCTCTTACAGAGATTAAAGATGTGCTTGCTTCACGTGGTCTTTCTCTAGGCATGCGTCTAGAAAACTGGCCACCAGCGTCAATCGCTGAAGATTAATCGAAAAGTTAGAAGGATTAGGTCATGCGCCATCGTAAAAGTGGTCGTCAACTCAACCGCAACAGCAGTCATCGCAAAGCGATGTTCAGCAACATGGCTAGCTCTCTTGTTCGTCACGAAGTTATTAAAACTACCGTGCCTAAAGCAAAAGAACTACGTCGCGTAATTGAGCCATTGATTACCCTAGCTAAGACAGACAGTGTTGCTAACCGTCGTCTTGCATTTGCTCGCACTCGTGATAACGAAGTTGTGGCAAAACTATTTAATGAACTAGGCCCGCGTTTCGCGGCTCGCCAAGGTGGTTACACTCGCATTCTTAAATGTGGTTTCCGTACTGGTGATAAAGCTCCAATGGCTTACATTGAGCTTGTAGACCGCCCAGCTGCTGAAGAAGCTGCTGAGTAATCTATACTAGATTCTTAATACAAAAGCCGAGCATTAGCTCGGCTTTTTTGTGTCTGTAGAACAAGGAAAAGATAATAGAAATTGCACCATGATGTTTGGCACTTTTTGCTTGTCTTATCTGCTCCAATTTTCAAAAATGTCTCGTGTCTCGTGTCT
>NZ_JBFRSX010000122.1:0-6293 GCF_041473835.1 Vibrio sp. 10N.222.55.A1
TTACTTTAATTGGTATAAAGACACCGAGCCCCTGCACTTCATGCTATTCCGGCACATATCAGCAAGCCTAGTCTGACGACTAGGCTTTCGTCGTTTCCTGCGTATGTGTTTTGGGTTTTAGTAGTAGATCCTTATCGCTAGCTATGAAGTACTTCTCTATATATCGGGAGGTGCTGCTTGGGAATATAGGTGGTCACTTCTAACTCTTAAGCTAAATAGAGCAGAGCACTAATCTGATTGTTTTACTATGTGAAATTCTCTATCGCGTACGTACTTCGCCCTAAGGAGTGAGACTTTATTGCTTGAATACGTAAAGGGTAATTGTCGATTATGTTCGTATTGGTACTCGTTTAGCTGCTATCTAAACCATACCTGATACACGTATCTGGAACCCTGAGACTGACTAAGGAAAAGGTAGGATGCTTAACACTTCAAGCTATCACACTCACTATGCATAAATAGAGATGTTGATTCGAAAGACCATCAAACAAACCTAAATAGCTATCTCGTAGATACAAAAACGCCTAGCGTTTGCTAGGCGTTGATAAATAGTGTCTCTAATACATCGACTACAGTATTTGCTTAAGCACCCTATCGGCTTTCACACGAGTGATCTTACGAATCAACTTCTGAACTTCCATCGGGTAGCTCTCTACCTTGTCTAACTGCTTATAAGTACAGATAAGCTGAGTGTGTTGAAGGATGTTATCCACTTCAGCCTGAAACTTGTCTGTTAGGTGATGGTAGTTATCTTGGATAAAGATACCGTTCTCTAGATCCAACTTCCATGCGCGTGGATTTAGATTATTACCTGTTAGTAGCATGTAGCGCTTATCTACCCAAATGCCCTTTAGGTGGAAGCTATTGGAATCGTGTTGCCAAAGTCGAATTGATAGATTACGGCTAGCAATATGAGCTTCATTCGCTTTAGCGAAACGGCGTAAGTTCAGTTCGTAAAGGTATGGCAAACCACCAATCGTTTTAAACTCTTCTTCTGGTGAGATAAAGAAATCATTCGCTGTCTTATCACCAACAACAATGCTGACCTTTACGCCACGCTTAAGTGCTTTCTTCACTTCTTTAGCTAGGCTAGGTGGGAAGTTGAAGTAAGGTGTGCAGATGAAGATTTCATCTTTAGCTTGAGCGACGAGTTGGTTGATTCCCTGATTCAGACGGTTACGTCTTTTACCGATACCAACCAATGGTGTTACAGCCACTTGCTCTGCTGAAACCTCTTGCCCTTCGAATTGATACTGAGACCTTGCCAATGATGCTCGAAACTGACGAATCGCTGGTTTCAGTTCTTTGGTCGCAGGCTTGTTCTTATCAGCCAGGTCATAAACAGCGCTGTCCGCAACCATCTGTTCGTGTACGTAGGCAAACATTGAGTCAGCAAGAGCTGCATTGTTTAAAACATGGTAACGATCAAAGCGATAGCGGTCATGGTAATTCAGATAGATATTGTTAAGGCTTGCACCGCTGTATATCACGCTATCATCGACGATAAAGCCTTTTAAGTGCAATACGCCAAAGACTTCTTTGCCGCGAACGGGAATGCCATAGACAGGCACAGAATGTTGATATTTCTCTGCGAACTCTTTATACATGGCTGCATTGCCTTCAGAAGACTCTGCGCCAATCAATCCACGCTGCGCCCGGTGCCAATCGACACAAACGCTCACGTCTAATTCTGGATTCTTTTGCTTTGCTTCATATAAGGCAGTTAGGATCTCACGGCCAGCCTCATCATCTTCAAGATACAAAGCGACTAAACTAATACGAGTCGTTGCGCGAGATATTTCATCAAGTAGGCGAGTTCGAAACTCTTGCGCTGATAGTAGTACTTCAAACTTGTCAGGATTCTGCGCTATGGTTGGCAACTGTATGAATGGATTCCTACTGGCAATCATATTGACTGTTTTACCTTAAAAATATGCAAAATTGCGAACCTTTAATTTTACCAAAGGGATAGCACCAAATACTAGATAATCGAGGCATTCTCTAACAATTTTGCTGATAATGCATAGGAATGAGATCTTTTCCGCTATTCGAATAGCGCTCGTATAAAACTCTTAAACCATTTGGTAGATCTTTAGGGTCTACTTGTACGAATTTGTGTCGCGCGTAAAAATTGGTGAGATGAGCGTACGCAAAGCAGTAATCATCTTCCGTAAGCGTATGTTGCGCACAATAATCCATAAGCTGGGAGCCTAATTGCTGACCACGATGTTGTTTTGATATCGCCATACCGGTAAGTAAGCGATTATTTTCTATTGTACGAAAACGCACGACACCGCACAGTTCGTTATTCAGCAATAACGAATAGATCAGTTCACTCTTATTCGCTTTTCCCGTTGGGTAATGTTCTTTATAGAAACGTTTAACTAGGGGAACCTTTACTGGGTCTAATTGAGTAATGATGACATTGTTCATTCAGTCACTGCGCCATTGGTTTATCTGCTGTAGAATGACCGCAGTGTAAGTTAATTGAATATCGCCATGCAATTCCATCTCAATGCTAGTTTAAAAAATGTTCATACTTTTTCCATCGATCAGACGTGTGATGCGTTGGTTGAAGTCACCACTACCGAAGAACTTATTTCGCTTTACAAAGACCCTAAATGGTCAGCTTTGCCTAAGTTAATACTGGGTAAGGGCAGTAATATGCTTTTTACTGAGCACTTCGCTGGCCTGGTCATCGTGAATAAATTAGCCGGGATTGAGCTGGCCGAGACGGACAGTCATCACCTACTGCATGTGAGTGGTGGCGAGGATTGGCCAAGCTTGGTTGAGTGGAGTGTGGATAAAGGGCTGGGTGGTCTAGAAAACCTAGCAATGATACCCGGCTGTTCCGGCTCTGCTCCGATTCAGAATATTGGTGCGTATGGTGTTGAGCTACAAGACGTATGCGAGTATGTCGATATCCTGTGTCTGGATACTTATACAGTTAAGCGATTAAGCAAAGAAGAGTGTCTCTTTGGTTACCGAGATTCTATTTTCAAACACGCTCTCTACGATAAAGCGATTGTTGTTGCGATTGGTTTAACGTTGCCGAAAGAGTGGGAGCCATGCAATCACTATGGCCCGTTAAAAAGCCTAGCAGCCGATACGCTCTCCCCTCGCACTATATTTGATGAAGTGTGTGCTATCCGTTCAAGTAAGCTGCCAGACCCTAGAGTACAAGGGAATGCGGGTAGCTTCTTCAAAAACCCTGTGATCACCAAAGATCATTTTGATCGCTTGTTAGCTCTATATCCAAATATGGTTGGTTATGAGAGTAATGACATGATCAAAGTTGCTGCTGGCTGGCTGATTGATCAATGCCAGTTCAAGGGTGTGACAGAAGGTGGCGCTCAGGTTCACCCCAACCAAGCATTGGTTATTATCAATTATGATGAGGCTTCTGCTGTGGATATCCTTAAGCTTGCAGAGCGAGTGCGCCAGTCCGTTTTGAATAAATTCGATATTCGATTGGAACATGAAGTGCGCTTTATGGGACGAGACTGCGAGACAAACTTGGATAAGGCTTTGGAGTCATTGGCATGAGAGAGCACAGTACCAAGCTTGCACTATTGAGATGTCTTGCTGACGGTGAGTTTCATTCAGGTGAAGACCTAGGTGAAATGATTGGCGTATCACGAGCGGCTATCAGTAAGCACATTAAAGGTATTCAAGAGTGGGGTTTAGATATCTACCGAGTACAAGGCAAGGGTTACAAACTAGCCAGTCGTTTGGATATGCTTGACCAAGACAAATTGTCTGCAGTTAGTCGCGATGCTTCTCTTGAACTCATTCCCATCATAGGTTCTACAAACCAACACCTATTAGAGCGCACTAACACCCTCGAATCGGGTTCTGTCTGTATTGCTGAATATCAAGCTGCGGGTCGTGGACGCCGTGGACGAGAGTGGGTATCACCATTTGGTGCAAACCTCTATCTTTCAATGTATTGGAGACTCGACGCGGGGATGGCTGCCGCAATGGGCTTAAGCCTTGTGGTTGGTGTAGCTGTTGTTGAAGCTTTGGAAGAGATGGGCGTAGAAGGTGTAAAGCTTAAATGGCCGAACGACCTTTACCACAATGACAAGAAGCTTGCAGGTATCTTGGTCGAGCTGTCAGGACAGTCTGGCGGCGCTGCGCATATTGTGATTGGTTTAGGGCTAAACCTATCCATGGATCCAACAACATCAGGTATTGGCCAGCCATGGACTTCCCTTAAAGAAGTGTGTGATGGGAAGGTGCCAGACCGTAACCAGTTAGCGCAGGCTCTGATCAATGCTTGGGATAAGTCACTTGTCGACTACGAGTTGAAAGGAATGTCCAATTTTTTAGAGCGTTGGAACCGCTTGGATAATTTCTTAGGTCGCAATGTTAGATTGATCATTGGACCTAGAGAAATTGAAGGTGTTGTTCAAGGCATCGATGAACAAGGTGCTGTATTGCTCAAAACTGAGAATGGTGTCGAGAGCTATATTGGTGGCGAGATATCGCTAAGAAAAGGCGACTAAGGCGTTACTATTTTCTTAGTAACACTTCTTCAACCATATGATCTGCGCCTTTACGTAGAATCAGGTGAGCCCTTTCTCTTGTCGGAAGGATATTTTGTTCAAGGTTCAAGCCATTAATTGAACTCCAGATACCTTCTGCTTTGTCCAATGCGGCTTGGTTCGATAATTTAGTGTAATGACTAAAGTAAGAGCCAGGCTTAGTAAACGCGCCATCGCGGAATTTCATAAAGCGATTGACGTACCATTCTTTGATTTGTTGGCTATCAGCGTCAACATAGAGTGAGAAATCAAGGAAGTCTGAAATAAACACGCGATGTGGCTCGTGTGGATAATTCATTCCGGTTTGTAAAACATTAAGCCCTTCAATAATAAGCACATCTGGTAGGTCGACGCACTTAACGTCATCAGTAATATTGTACGTAAGATGCGAGTAAACAGGGGCTGTGACATTTCTCTTGCAAGCTTTTACATCCGAAACAAAGTTCACTAAACGCTTGATATCGTAAGATTCAGGAAAGCCCTTTTTGCTCATCAACCCTTTCTCTTTTAACACCTCGTTTGGATATAAAAAGCCATCGGTTGTCACTAGTTCAACTTTTGGGTGGTTTTCCCAGCGAGAGAGTAGGGCTTTAAGCAGACGCGCAGTGGTACTTTTGCCAACAGCTACGCTACCCGCAATACCGATGATAAAAGGTGGCGCTTTCTCTTTCTTATCTAGAAATTGGTGGAGTACCGAGTTTCTATTCTGTCTGGCTGCCACATAGAGGTTCAATAGACGAGATAGCGGTAGATAGATCTCTACTGCCTCTTCCATTGTGAGCTTTTCATTGATGCCTTGAAGCTCTTTTAAGTCGCTCTCAGAAAGTGTCATCGGAACTAAATTCCTTAGCTCAGACCAACGTTCGCGGTCAAATGACATAAATGGGCTCATACAAAACTCTATAGTGGATAACAAAACAAGTGCATGGAAAATACATCAAGCGATAGATAAATAAAATATCTTCCTGTACTAGATGCGGGTTAAAGACGTAAACCTTGAGCTAAATAGCCGTATGTAGGAGTTTGGTCAGAGAATTTTGCACTTTTTTTCAATTTACTATTGCAAGGTGGAAAATCATTCAATAAAATGCGCCCCACTTGTGCCGACTTAGCTCAGTAGGTAGAGCAACTGACTTGTAATCAGTAGGTCACCAGTTCGATTCCGGTAGTCGGCACCACTTTCTCCCTTCCTATAAGGCAAGCGAGAGAAAGCTCAAAATTTGGAGAGGTTCCCGAGTGGCCAAAGGGAGCAGACTGTAAATCTGTTGGCACTGCCTTCGATGGTTCGAATCCGTCCCTCTCCACCATATTCTAAAGGTTAAATAGCTCAAACAGAGTTACGTGTTGCGTGCATCGTATAATGGCTATTACCTCAGCCTTCCAAGCTGATGATGCGGGTTCGATTCCCGCTGCACGCTCCAACTCATTTTGTGTGCTGATATAGCTCAGTCGGTAGAGCGCACCCTTGGTAAGGGTGAGGTCCCCAGTTCGACTCTGGGTATTAACACCAGTCTAAAGCTTCTTCTCCTTTAATAAAGAAAACCATTTTTTTGGTTGCGTGGTCTTATTTTAAGCCACCTAATCCGTACCTAGAGGGACACCCCATGTCTAAAGAAAAATTTGAACGTACGAAACCGCACGTAAACGTTGGTACTATCGGCCACGTTGACCACGGTAAAACAACTCTAACTGCTGCTATCTGTACTACACTTGCAAAAGTGTACGGTGGTGTTGCTAAAGATTTCG
>NZ_JBFRSX010000123.1:0-900 GCF_041473835.1 Vibrio sp. 10N.222.55.A1
CTTTAATATTATTCTTATTTAGGACTGTTTTAAAAATATTTAATGATTTTATTCCAAGTTTATTTTTGTATTTTTGTCTTTTTTTTAGTGTGTTGTATTCGTTTTTCCATTGCTTAAGTATTAATGAATTTACTGTTCGAGGCAATACCAATAAAGTAATAAGAAAATTCAGCTATTTCCCTAAGAAAAGATTTTATGATATGTACTGTAAGTTGTACATAAAAATGTTGTGCTATAAAAATAAAGTTGTTTGTGATGAAATTCACTCTTGCTCTAAGCAACTGAGAAAAATTAAAGAAAACCATAAAAAAGAAACTGGCAATGAGGTTATTTTATATCCATTACATGTTTTTTCTGACGAATTGGCAATAATTGTTGGTCAAGGAGCTTCAGATAATAAATTATATGTTATTAGTGATGTTACTGAATCTGACTGGAAATCAAAATGGGGGAGTAAAGCAGAGGAATGGAAGTGGAGTAACCAAGATTTAGAATTGTTTAATCCTTTTATTAAGTCAAAGACTGACGCATCAAGAGGTATAAGAGCAATAGTGAAAAAAGTGAGGAATAGTAGTGCTGATTTCGCAGTTTTTCCTGATGCTTTACCAGAATATACAGTACGTAGTGGACAAAAACATTCTTATCAAAAGTCACTTTTATTTGGTAAAGAGTCAAATTTACATGCTGGACCGTTTAATTTCCCTAAATTAATGTTAAAAGATGTGTTGCCATATTATATATACATTAAAAATGGTCGCTTAAAGGTTGAGGTATTACCTGTTATAAGTAGATTTGACGTAAAATGTGAACTGCCATTAATAATTGAGTATGTGATCGGAGGTCCACACTATACACAATGGTTACTTTGGCATTTCCCTTCATTTTTCTATCGACAAGGTT
>NZ_JBFRSX010000123.1:1656-8927 GCF_041473835.1 Vibrio sp. 10N.222.55.A1
TTTTTCTATCGACAAGGTTAAATTATGGATACAGTTTGTTTACAAGGTGAAGTGGCCGAATGTGGTCTTGCTTGTGTAAGTAGTATCAGTGCTCACTATGATAAAAATGCGCCTCTAAGTTACTTAAGAACGTTATGTCGACCATCTGAATTGGGGACTAGTCTTCATGATTTAATTGGTCTCTTTGGAAAGTTAGATATTAATGCTCGTGCAGTTTCATTTACCCCCCAGTTAATCCAAGAGTTACCTACTCCGTGTATTATACATCTTAATGATAGCCACTATGTCGTGCTAGAGCGGATCAATAGTTATTGTGCCGTTGTTATGAATCCCGCTTTAGGTAGGCAAGTATTAAAGCTTGGTATGTTGAAACTGAGTTTGTCCGGCTATGCTATTGTTTTGGAAGAAAATAGTGAAATTAATGCTAAGCCGTCATTTTTTGGTCTTCCGAGATTTAAAAGCCAGAGTATAAAACTTGATGCTTTACTTTTGTTTTATGGGGTATGTACTACATTATTGTCATTAGTGTTACCCGCAATAATTTTGAATATTAATAACGGTTTTAAGGATTTCGAAAGCTTAGATTTTAATATGTTGTTCTATTTGGTATTAGGACAGATAGTTTCTTTAGTTATAATGTGGCAAAGCTCAAAGCGAACTCTAATGATAGAGGGAGCCACAATGGCTAGAGAAAGTAATAGAATCTATTCTTTGTTCTTGAGCAATAAGATGTCGTTTTTCGAACGCAGGACATCGACAGATGTGACAAATAGATCGCTTAAGTACGTAGGAGCAAAAGTTGCGAAGTCAACAATTTATAATAGTTTGGTTGTTTGTGTTATTCAACTTGTAGTTGCATTTTTTATTGCTGCTTACATTTCGCCATATTTAGCTGCTTTTTTGTTAGTAATATCTTCTATATCATCGTTCTTAGCCTGGATGTCAAGGAAGCATCTAACTCAAATTAACGTAATAGAAGAGTCTTATCAAGAAAACATATTTAAGCATTTTGTAGAATCTTTCAATTCAATTTCAGACATCAAATCAAGAAAAGCAAGTGAAAACCTCTGTGGCGTTAATGATTCTAAAGTGAATCAACTCGTAGAATTTAAGATAGAGTCTAGTTTAAAACACCTAAAGTTTCCAATCACGCAAGAAATCATTGGTATCGTTGATATAATGTTGACGTTATGCCTGTGTTTTTGGTTAGTTCAATACAACAATACACCTTTATCTTCGGTATTTCTGTTTTTTTATACAAAACAAATTTTTTCTGCTTCATTTAGTCGTTTGATTGATATAAATGATTCATTTGGTTCTTTTGATGCAGCAGAAGAAAGAGGAAGAGATGTTATTGAATTTGAAAAAGATAATAGTATTCATAATCTCCATAGGGATAAGGTCGGAGGTCTCCACCGTCGTAACTTCGTCGAAAAGATATGCGTAAATAACTCAATTAGTTTTCCAGAATTAAAAATAACCAAAGGGCAATTAGTAGCTGTGACTGGTAGATCTGGTTCGGGTAAGACGACATTACTAAAAGTATTATCTGGGTTATACAGCGATGCTATATTGAAAAATGATGAAGGTGGTGAAATGGATAATAATATATTAATTGCGTCAAATTATTATCAAGCTACTAACCAAGATTTTATTAGTGGTAGCGTACGTGAAAATATCGCTATGTTCGATGAAAATGTAAGTGATGATGATATTTTTATATTGATAGATAAACTTAGTTTAACACAAGTTGTAGCGTCACTACCTCAAGGTATCCATACGAACATCAGTAATTATACCAATCCATTTTCTTCCGGAGAAAAGCAGCGCATTTTGTTGTGTAGGGCATTACTCTCAGATAAGGATACTTTATTGTTAGATGAACCTACGAGTAATTTGGATGCACTGAGTTGTGATTTGATTGTGGATACTTTAAAAGGAACAGGGAAAACTATTGTTTTCACTAGTCATAATCCTAGGTCAATTAAAAATGCGGATCAAGTTATTGATCTTAACACCATATAGTTAAGGATATGAAGGTGAGTTTACGTAAGGTTATAACGCTAAAATTAGTTGTTTTTGCCGTGTCATCCATTGTTTTATGTTTAAGTTTTATCTATGTAAACGCGATTGTTGATTCCAATAAATTAGGAGGGAAAGGTACGCATGTTGTATCAATTGACAGCATCACTCGCTATGTGGAGTCTATCGGAACGATAGAAGCAGTTAGAATGATTGATGTCGGTGCAAGTGTTTCTGGAGAGATTACCGAATTAATGGTTGGCATAGGTGACAAGGTTTTTAAAGATCAATTATTAATCGAAATTGACCCTACTGTAAGTTCAAACGAGCTTAAAACAGCACAGAACGAGCTTAAGATGGCCGTTGCAAATTTTAACGTAAGCCAAGAACGACTTTTATATGAGAAAGAGCAATTAGAGCTCGTCACGCACTTAGTAAAGGTCGGAAGTAAAACATCACAAGAATTGAAAGAACAAAAACTTGCATATTTGGAGAGTGTAGCATCTTTCCAGAGCAGTAAACTTTCTAAAGAGACAGCGGTGTTGGAAGTAGATTCAAAAAAAGCGCAATTAACTTATACAATGATACGTTCTCCGATAGAAGGGACAGTGGTTTCAATACACGTTGATAAAGGTCAAACTTTGGTGTCAACCCAACAAGTAAGTAACTTGATTAAAGTGGCAAGTACGGATGTATATCGTATTGAGCTTCCTATATCTGAGTATGATATTTCAAATATATCTATTGGGTCTATTGTTGAATTTAATATTTTGGGAGTTTCAAAAGATAATTACACATCAAAAATATCTTCTATTGAGTTGACGCCATTAGATAATAGTTCAAAGGGTGTTAACTATAATGTTTCTTTTAACGTACCTAGAGAGTTGTCTGAAAGTGCTCGTATTGGTATGTCAATAGGTGCAAGAATAAAAACCGCGGAAGCTATTGATGTTGTTACTATTCCTAATCAATACATCCAATATGGCGCTAATGGTGTAGCTAATGTCAATGTATTAGTTGATGGTCATGTTATTGCCAAAACCGTTGAGCTAGGTTTACACGATTTTTTGAAATCGGAAATAATATCTGGAGTTGAGGTCGGTGATGTTTTAATTTTAGAAGGTGTAAATTGATGTCTTTGATTAAAATTAAAGGATTAAATAAAACATACCATAAGGCTGACAGTAGCACTGTTGTGCTAAATAATATTGATTTGGAAATTAATGAAGGCGAGTTAGTTGCCATAGTTGGTAGTTCAGGCTCTGGAAAGTCAACATTAATCAATATTATTGCAGGTCTAGACACTAATTGGACTGGTGATTATTATTTCGATGGAAATGATATGGGAGATTGCGGGAATGAAGAATGGGCGAAAATTAGGAACCGTTATTTTGGTTTTATCTTCCAATTATATAACCTAATACCGTATCTTAGTTGCTTAGAAAATATAAAATTACCTTTATCTTATTTTAATTCAAAAAATTCCCATTATTCAAATAGTATCGTAGAAACCATGAGACGCTTGAATATTGAAGAAGTCAGTTTTAATAAGCCTAGTGAACTATCTGGCGGGCAGCAACAACGCGTATCTATAGCACGAGCTTTAGCTAACAAGCCTAGGATTCTTTTAGCTGACGAACCAACTGGTGCATTAGACGTACAAAATAGCAACGAAGTAATTAAAATTCTAAAAGAAATTAATAATGAAGGAACGACTGTTGTAATTGTTACCCATGATATTAATATTGCTGAGTTGTGTGACAGAAAAATTGAAATTTCTGATGGTAAGGTGATTGATGACGTAAATGAGAACACTAATCTTCTTGGAAAGTTCCATAGTTCTAAGGAAGATAATATTTGTAACAAGAATTTTTTATATCGAGTCAAATACGTGCTAAGGAATTCATTATTCTTATATATGAAGAATAAGACAAAGTTATTTTTGAGCCTTATAGGAGTCATTGTCGGTATTGCAACTGTAGTATTTATTTTATCAATATCCGAAAGTTTCGAAAAGCAAATAATATCAGAGTTGGCACAAATGGGAAACAATACTGTTCAGGCTGAATCTTACGAAGTGAAAAATGGATTATTAAACGAAAGCTCATTTGGTAAGTTGGTTAATTTAAAAGATATCGAACACATATCGCCATATTTACGTGAACACAAAGAATTAAATCAATATTTCAAAAACCCTAAAAAGAATAACTTTAGCAATAGTAGTACAATATTTGGTGTCTCAAGTGAATTCGAAAGTCTAATTAATTTGCAAGTGTTATCTGGGCGACTTATTAGTCCAAGAGACGTAGAGTTTTCGGAATCAGTTATTGTGATTAATGATGTATTAAATACACAATTTTTTGATTCTGAAGGAGCGATTGGAAAAAAAGTAGTTATAGATAATGTTGTTTTTTATGTTATAGGCGTCGTGAAACAAACTGATTTACGTAGTCCACAATCTATTGCATGGATCCCATATTCTACCTTTATCAATCGAATTAGTGATCAAGATTTCATTGATAGTTTCCATTTTACTGTAGTTAAACCTGAATCTGAGAAACTTGTTATTGATTATTTATCTAAGCTTACAAATGATAGTTATACATTTTGGTCAGATCAGGAATATATAGATACTCTTTATCGAGTTAAAAATTCATTCTCAGTTTTTATTTTGTCAATTGCTTCTATCTCTTTGTTTGTTGGAGGTTCAGGGATTATGAATATAATGTTAGCTTCCGTTAACGAGCGGTATTCTGAAATAGGATTACGCCGTGCAATTGGTGCCTCAAAAAAAGATATACTAGAACAGTTTTTAGTTGAGTCTCTTTTTATAACCCTATTAGGTGGATTTTTAGGGGTTTTGCTTTCGGTAGTTACATTATTAATTATAAAAAACATATTGACTGAGTTTGACGTTATATTATCTATTTCTTCCATTTTTATTGGTGTTGCTTTTTCTTTTTTTACAGGGTTGTTATTCGGTTTATTACCTGCAACTAAAGCTTCTAATTTAAATCCAATTGAAGCGCTTTCGAGATGATTTTTAAGAAAAATTTGTATTTGCTTATATCGTGCATCATTTCTGGTTGTAGTAATAATTCCAGCTACGGAAATGAAAGTATTAGAGAGGAACTAGATTTGGATAATTGGTTCTATGAGATAGAAGATTCTAAATTATTAATGGCACCTTATCTTTCCGAATTATTTATTAGTGCCGTTAACAATAATTTTCAGTTACAAACTTCTTTATTAGATATAAAAAAAGGAAAAATTAACAAACGTATTAACGACTATGATAAAAATGTTCAAATGAATGCCAATATCGGAACCTCTCATTCAAAATCACTAGAGCATGGTGGGAATTCTAATAATAGTTACACTACTTCTGTTGGTGTATTTTATGATTTTGATTTCTTTGGTAAGAAAAGCGTCGAAGATAAGTTGAACTTAATAGAACAAGAGTTGTTATTCTTAGATTTTTTGGGTCTTAGAAATGATGTTGTTACGTCACTTATCAATGAATACGTATCAATATCAGCTAATAAGTTACGACTTAACTTGCATAGACGAATTAAAGCTATTCGTATCGATGCGCTGAGAATCGAAAAGGAACGATTTGAATCTGGCGTTTCTGTTAACTCTGAAGTTATATTTTCTCAAAGAAAATTAGATTATGAATTGAAAGAAATAAAAAAAATTAACGAAGAAATTTTTGATTCAGTTAACAAAATAGAGAATTTAATCGGAAGGTCTGAAGTTGTTGATCCAAATGAAATTAGCGAACTTGACATTATAAATTTGCCTGAATTTAAAATTTCTGATTTGCCAGAAATTGCTGGCACACATTACAATGTGTTAAGTTCGATGCTTAAAATCAAATCTAGTTCATTAAAATTGGAGCGTGAGGAGTTGGAATGGTACCCGCAAATTTCCATATCGGGAACAATCGGTACTCAGGGGGATAAGTTGCTTAAGCTTTTTGAGAATCCAGCTGGTGCTTTGTCTTCTACAATTATTCTACCTTTTATTGAGTGGCATAAACGTGCTGTTAATGTCGATTTGCTTAATGTTGATTTATCGATATCACACTTAGATTATGAATATAAGGTTGGTTCCGTTGTAGATAATATGAACAACGCTTTAATTAATCTATATTCAGCACAAAGAGATTATGAATTTAGCCAAGTTGATTTGTCTGCTACTGAATTGACTAACTATTATAGTTTGAGTGAATATGATTATGGGTTTACATCAAAGTACGAATATCTTCTTTCAGAAGTTGAGCTATTAAATTCCAAATTGGCTCAAGTTGACGCTCAACATGCCTTTGTGAATGCCAAGACTAATTTATGTTCTGCACTCGATTATCATGGATGCTTCTAATTTGCTTTGATGTAATGTACACATCTCTCTTTTAACATAGCTGCGCCAACTAAAGGTATAGCCATTAAGAGTAGGAGTAACAACCATGTTTATTCAAGTTGTCGATAATAATTTCTTCCAAGTTTGCATTTTGAATATTGATGGAACTGTCTCGTCAAACCGGAAGGCTCATCGAGACAAGTTGCTCCACACAAGTTACCTACTTCCAGGTAATGGCTGATGAGCTATGGAGTAATGTTTAGCAAGTCTTGTTAGGGCTTGGTTTTAAGGTATCGGCTGATGCCAGCGTCACATTTTAAACTCAGTAATAGTTGCGCGTTTCTCCTGAGAGCCTATTGTTCGCCGAGTTATGAAATGTTGTTCTATGCCCAAAATCAAGCCTTTTGGGTGTTCCAAGACGTGCCTGAGTGCGGTATTTATGACAACATGAAAACCGCAGTAGATACAATGAAGAAAGGTAATAAGCGTTAGTCAATCGACGCTTTTTAATGGTCAACCATTACCTTTTCGAAGCTGACTTTTGTAGTCCCACTGTAGGGTGGGGGAAAAGGGCAGTAGAAAAGAACGTTCGTCATGCGAGGTCAATCATTGGCCAACGCATCCCGAGAGTAACAATGCTTGAATAACTACTTGGCTTGAAGCGCATTGGGTTCAGGAATGGCAATCGCGCCAGCCCCTCAATATAGTAACCAAGCCATTGAATAAGTCTGGTTCAACGAGCGCTCTCACTTAATGAAAGTAACGGCGCCATTCTATGGCTTTATCGAGTAAAGCAAGCGAGTGTCCTCGACATGTTTGGTACACTTCGATATAAATAATATTCAGTACCAACGAGTTACGCTAACCACCAGGGCGGGAGCATACTT
>NZ_JBFRSX010000124.1:0-13164 GCF_041473835.1 Vibrio sp. 10N.222.55.A1
ATTCCATACATCACGTTAGTGTTTTTACTCATAGCTATCTTGTTAAAGAAAGTTTGTCCTATAAATAGTAACCTGAATAGTCGATTCGAACATTCTACAAGTTTACTCAAAACGTCCACAGGTTAACGGGGAGATTTCCGTCTTTTTGCGACTAGAGTGAACTTATAGTCACTGGATTTAAAGTAGTTGCGACTATATTCGAATACAGTGTCATCGTGTAGGTAGCTGCGAGTGCGCTTCTCAATGATCGGGTCGGCAGGACTGATGCCTAGCAACTCAGCAACATCGTTAGCCGGGAGGATGGGCACGATTTCCTGCTCACTTCTATCTATCACCAGTTTTTTCTGCTTCTCGATATAATCGTATTTCGAGCCTTGCATCACTTGATAGGTTAGATCCGGGAACATGTCGACTGGCATCCATGTCTCTTCAACGGTGATTGGGTTGTCATCGACAAAACGAACGCGTTTTACGTAAAAAATTCGAGCGCCTTCGTTGATGTCTAAGTGCTCTGCTAGTGTTAACGAGGCAGATTGAATTTCAAAGGCAATTACATCGCTATGAGTTATCCCACCTAAATGAGCCCATTTTTCCGCAAAGCTACTTTGTTGGTAGATATCGTAGTTAACCTTATTCTCTTTAACGTAGGTGCCACTACCCTGAATGCTCTCTAGCTCTTCATTTTCGATCAGAAGTTTAAGCGCCTGACGAACGGTTACTCGGCTGGCAGAAAACTCTTCGCACAGTTGAGCTTCTGTTGGCAGCGCCTCACCTACCTTGTAAATCTTACTGCTGATTTTTTCTCGAATGGCGTCAGCTATTTTGCGATACAGGGGCAGTCTTGCCATGTAAACCTCGAAAACAATACAAAAGAGATAGGTGACAACGACTTGTGATCACCTCTAGAGGCTTAATGATACGAATTAAAGCACTGAATACAAGAAATGGTTGTTGAGTGAGTGAGCTGATAATACAAAAAAACTCCAAGCGGGGGAGGCTTGGAGTTTTGGAGCATACTAAGTGAGGGTGAGTTAAGCTTTCGTTTCAGCTAACTTCTTTTCTTTTTGGTTTCCTATTACTTTTAATCCGATGGTTAGTGCCATTGACACTGCAATACCGATGACGAAGTAAGTCAGCCAAGCAACAGGGTTACCGATGACAGGTAGCATGAACACTGCGCCGCCAGCTACGGTACCAATAGTAATCTTAGAAGAAAGAATTAATGCAGCCGCTACACCACCACCAATCATATGAGCAGGGATGATACGCATTGGATCTTTTACAGCGTAAGGGATAGCACCTTCAGTGATACCACAGAAACCTAAGATAGCGGTTGAAGGGCCTGCCAAGCGATCTTCTTCATCGAAGAAACGTTTGAATACGACAGACATAATGCCTAATGACATACCAGGGATACATTTCGCAGCAGTAAAGGCAGCGTAAAAGATTGATGCATCACCAGCGAAGTCACCACTTGTACCAACACCGATACAGAATAGGTAAGCCGCTTTGTTTACCGGGCCGCCCATATCGAAACAAGCCATAGCACCGAGGATGAAACCAAGAATCAGTAGGTTGTTTGTGCCCATTGAGGTTAGCCAGTCAACCAAACCACTGTTAAGCATCGCGAAGAACTTACCAGGGCCCGCATACATAAAGATTAGTGTTGCGATACCCGCTAGTAGAGGTGTGATGATAATCATCTTCACTGACTCTAGTACTTTCGGTACTTTGATCTGGCGGACAAGCATAACAAATAACGCTGCTGCTGCACCGGCTACTAAGCCACCTAGGAAGCCGCCGGTCATGATAGAGATCTTACCGAATCCACCACCAACAGCGACGAAACCACCGACGAAACCAGGAGCTAGACCAGGTTTACCGACCATACCGTAAGCTGTAAATGCTGCAAGCACACAGATTAACAGTGGGTTAAATGCTTTTAACGTGCCGTAGTATAGGAAATGAATAATGCCTTGAAACGAAGACTCAAACTGCGCTTTGGCTTCTGGCTGTGCAATAGCTGCATAAACTTCTTTCTTAATTGCACCGATTTCACTGTTTGCTAACCCTTCAGCGGCGTTAATTATGCCAAGGTCTGCGTATGTTTTGCCCGTGTATTCAACCAGTATCGCTTCATCATAAAGGTGGGTGTAATCGTAGCCGAAGAATAGATTTAGAAGACCTACACAAAGACCACCGATTATAACAAGAGGAATGATGTGAGATACGCCTGAAAGAGCGCCCTTGTACCAAAGTTTCAAGAAACTAACGATCATATTGTCGTTGCTCTCTTCCTTCTCGGCAAACTTGTTGGTCGTCGTGGCTGCTTTCGCATTTGAGCCACCCGCTTTGACCTTCTCTTCGAGTGCATCAAGCATTTCATCAGCGGCTTTGATACCATCTTTAACCTTACCTTGCACAGACGTTAGCCCCTCGAAGCGCTCAGCTTCAATTACGCCTACGTCAACAGCGTAGATAATGCCATCGGCCTGCGCGATATCTTGTGCGGTTAGTTTTCCATCTAGTCCATTCGCACCTTGCTTCTCGACCTTTATTTCCCAACCGCGCGCGGCTGCTTTCTTTTCTAAATTTTTAGCCGCCATGTAGGTGTGCGCTACACCGGCTGTACATGCTGTAATCGCTAAGATTTTCATCTGATGTTCCTTTGCGTCGTCTCTCGTCATTTGAGCGACAAATAGGTCACTCAATGATTATATCCTTACTTAATTTGTTTTAATCATCTGTGATGATTCTCACAAGTTGTATTATTTGTATTTAATTTGTTTTTATTGTTCTAAGTATAAAAGTAATACAAAAAATGCACTATGACTATATACCATTGAAATATAATACTAAATAGCTACGAGGCGACATTAAGTAATAAAACCCTTATTTAAATAGAATAGCTTGTATTCGCCCTTTGGCGCTTAGAGGTGAGGGTAAATTTATAGTTGTTGGTCGTGAAATAGTTTCGGCTATATTCGAAGATGGTGTCATTTTCTAGGTATCCGCGAGTACGCTTTTCTATAACAGGTTCTGTAGGATTGACTCCAAGCAATGTCGCCACGTCACTTGGTGGAAGGACAGGCATGATTTCTTGCTCACTTCTATCTATCACCATCTTCTTTTGCTTTTCGATGTAGTCATATTTCGACCCTTGCATCACTTGGTAACTGAGGTCTGGGAACATAGTCGTTGGCATCCAAGTCTCTTCAACCGTAATGGCGGTCTCGTCCAGGAAACGTACTCTCTTGATGTAGAAAATGCGCTCGCCTTCATTGATATCCAAGTGTTCGGCCAGCGTTAATGAGGCGGCTTGTACCTCGAAAGATAAGACGTCGCTGTGTGTTACTCCCTGCAAATGAGCCCATTTCTCAGCAAAGCTGCTCTGTTGGTAGATGTTGTAGTTTATTTTGCTCTCTTTTACATAGGTACCACTACCTTGAATACTTTCTAGCTCTTGTTGTTCGATTAGAAGTTTAAGCGCTTGGCGTATAGTTACGCGGCTGACAGAGAACTCTTCACGGAGTTGTGCTTCTGTCGGTAGTGCTTCACCAACCTTGTAAATACCGGTGCTAATCTTATCTCTAATGGCATCAGCGATTTGTCGGTACATGGGTAATCTTGTCGTCATATCCTAGCTAACCTCTTGCGTATTAACCTGTAGAACCACTCTAACAGGTCTTAGTGTGTGACCTTTGACTTGAATAATACGAATTCCACCCAGTTAAATAATGATAAAGAATACAAATATGGGCCCTTAACTCCAATTTAATACATATCGTGATATTTGTGAGATCTGCATCACGGCTTATTTGTATTTGATTGGTATTATTGTTGTCACATAAACAGATAACCCAAAAGAACGTGAACACGGGGCTAAAACTATGAACCTTACAACGCTTACCAACTCATCACTGATTAATCTACAAACGACGTTCGAAAGTCGTGACGCTGCAATTGAAGCACTCGCTGAACAACTCGACCAACAAGGCAAACTGCACGACAAAGAAGAGTATTTAAAAGCTGTGTTTGCCCGTGAAGAGCATGGTGCAACGGCGCTAGGCGAAGGCCTTGCTGTTCCACATGGCAAAACCGACGCAGTGAAAGAAGCAGCATTTGCAGTCGCAACCCTAAAACAAGATTTGAAATGGCAGGGCATTGATGAAGAAGAGGATGTAAATCTGATCTTTCTAATTGCTATTCCTAATGCTGAAGCGGGCTCTACACACATGCAACTGCTGACCGAGCTGACAAGTACTTTGATTGATGATGAAGTTCGTGAAGCGGTACTTAGCGCGACAACTGTAGAACAAATTTTTGCACTTCTTAGCGATGAGGAAGAACAAATTGAACAGGCAGCCGAAGAATCTGCACCAGTAGTTGAAGAGAAGAAAGGGTTGTTTGGTTCTATTGCTTCAAAGTTATTTGGATAACTCAGCGTTTACTCAAAAGCCATTACTCATTTAAGTCGCACAGCACAGTCTTTACAGGTACAAAACAATGACTAAATCACGCGTTCATATTACCCCACACATGCACTGGGATCGCGAATGGTACTTCACCACTGAAGAGTCTCGTATTCTTCTGGTGAACAACATGGAAGAGATCATGCAACGTCTGGAGAGCGATCCAGAATACAAATACTATGTACTTGATGGTCAGACCGCTGTCCTTGAAGACTACTTTGCCATCAAGCCAGAAAATAAAGAGCGTGTACGTGACCTAGTTCAGGCGGGCAAACTTATTGTTGGCCCTTGGTACTCTCAAACTGACACTATGCAGGTTGGTGGTGAGTCAATCGTTCGTAACATGTTGTACGGCCTACGCGATTGTCTAGAGTTAGGTGAGCCAATGAAAATTGGTTACTTGCCAGACTCGTTCTCAATGAGCTCACAGTTGCCGATGATCTATAACGGATTTGATATCGATACAGCGATGTTCTGGCGTGGTTGCTCTGAGCGTCACGGTACCAACAAAACTGAGTTCTTATGGCAATCTAATGATGGTTCAGAAGTAGCTGCACAAGTACTGCCTCTTGGATATGCGATTGGTAAGTACCTACCTCAAGATGAAGAAGGGCTGCGTGCTCGCCTAGACAAATACTTCCCGGTGTTAGAAAAACCGTCAGTGACCAAAGATATCCTGCTGCCGAATGGTCACGATCAGATGCCAATCCAAAAAGACATCTTTGAGGTGATGGACAAGCTACGTGAGGTTTACCCAGAACGTGAGTTTGTGATGAGCCGCTTTGAAGAGGTGTTCGACCGCATCAAGCAAGAACGCGATCAATTAGACACAGTAAAAGGCGAGTTTAACGACGGCAAATACATGCGTGTGCACCGTACAATTTCGTCAACTCGTATGGATATCAAGCTGATCCACGCTCAGGTAGAGAATAAGATCGTCAACATCCTAGAACCTCTTGCTTCTATCGCTTGGTCACTAGGTTTTGAATATCACCATGGCTTGATTGAGAAAATGTGGAAAGAGAGCATGAAGAACCATGCCCATGACTCTATTGGCTGCTGCTGTTCAGACAAGGTGCATGCGGAGATCCTTAACCGTTACATCCTAGCCGACGATATGGCGAGCAATCTGATCACCTTTTACAAGCGTAAAATTGTTGACCACATGCCAGCGCGTGAAGGCTGCGACAAGCTAGCTTTCTTTAACCTATCGCCATACGAACGTGAAGAGGTGATCAACACCACCATCACTATTCGTGCAGAGCAGTTCAACATCTTCGATGATAACGGCAACTCAGTTGAGTACTTCATCCAAGATCAGCGAGTGATCGACCCAGGCAAGATTGACCGCCAGATTGTCCACTACGGTAACTATGACCCGTTTATTGAGTACGATATTCAGATTAAACAATCTGTACCTGCGATGGGCTTTGCTACCTTGCATATTCAAGGCAATGAACAAGGTGCTCAGAAGATTGCCGAGCAGAAAGATTACCTGCTAGAGAATGAGTTCTACACCATCAAAGTGAACGACAATGGCACCCTAACCATCTTGGACAAAGAAACCGAGATGACATACGACCAAGTGCTAAAAATTGAAGATGGTTCAGACGATGGCGATGAGTACGACTATTCGCCATCTCGCAAAGAGTGGCTGCTTTACTCAGATGAGTTTAAAGTCGAAACCGATATTAAACATGAAGGATTCCAATCGGTTGCTAGCATCAAACTGCGAATGGATGTACCAGCTAATCTGCAAGAGCGTGAAGAGCGCACAGGACAAAACGGCTATGTAGATGTCGATTGTCAAGTGGTACTTAAAGCCGGTTCACGCCGCATTGAAGTCCGTATGGAGCTAGATAATCAAGCAGACGATCATCGAGTACGTGTGCTTATCCCAACGCCATTTGTCTCTGAAAATGTGGTGGCAGATAACCAGTTTGGCCTTATCACTCGACCAACTAACGACCCTGCAATGGAAGTATGGGAGCAAGAAAGCTGGAAAGAAGCGCCAGTGCCTGTGTACCAGCTGATGAACTTTGCTGCGGTTGAAAACCAGACAGGTGGACTGGCATTGATGACCAATGGTCTGCGTGAGTTTGAAGTCGTATCAAGCCAAGGCAATGAAGAACGCGATACCTTTGCTCTAACTCTACTGCGTGGGGTAGGAGTTCTAGGTAAAGAAGAGTTGTTGCTGCGTCCAGGACGTCCTTCAGGTATCAAGATCCCGACCCCAGACTCGCAAACTCGCGGCAAGTTGGTGTGTGAATTCAGCTTACTTGGTTTTGCTGGCAACCATATCGCGGCCAACGTTATGGCTAAAGCACGAGACTATGTAACGCCAATCGAGTGTTACAACAAGATCCCGTACAACGCAATGAAGCTAAACGTCGGTGAGCAAGACAAGCCGTTAACCTACTCGCTTCTTGCCAAAGAGCAGAAAGGAGCTGTTCTTAGTGTACTGAAGAAAGCGGAAGATGAAGATGCCTTAATTCTACGTGTCTACAACCCGGCTGAATCTGGACAGATTGAAGATGGTGTTACCTTCACTCAACCAGTGACTTCATGGCAAGAGACCAGCTTGGATGAGCGAGTACGTGATACCGAAGTCGCTAGCCAGAGCTTTGGTGCACTTAATGCGTGTCAGGCTAAATCATTCCAAGTGAAGTTTTAATCCTAGTTTTTAACCGTAGAAACCTCCGCTCTGATTCCAACTGGGCGGAGTTGGTGAACCGAGATGAAGATTGTAATTGCCCCCGATTCATTTAAAGAGTCTCTTAGTGCCAAGCAGGTATGCCAAAGCGTTGAAGCCGGTTTTGCACAAGTATTCCCAGAAGCGGAGTATGTGCATCTACCGCTGGCCGACGGCGGTGAGGGAACGGTCGATGTATTGATGCAAGGGTTAGATGGCATTGTGCAAACTACCCAAGTGATGAACCCACAAGGTGAGACCGTCGATGCACATTGGGCACTGCTTGATGACGGTAATACGGCATTGATAGAGATAGCTTCAGCATCGGGATTAGACCTAGTTTCGCCACAAGATCGCGATCCTGCCCTTGCAACTACCTATGGTACTGGTGAGTTGATCAAAGAGGCACTTGAGAAAGGTGTAAATAAAGTCCTGCTTGGTCTTGGAGGCAGCGCCACCAATGATGGTGGGGCTGGTATCGTCCAAGCATTGGGTGGCAAGTTGTTGGACGAGCAAGGCAATGAGATTGCCTTGGGTGGTACTGCTCTTTCTAACCTTTCTCGTATCGACTTAAGCAATATCCATCCTCGATGCCAACAGGTCGAGTTTGTGATCGCTTGTGATGTCAACAATCCATTAGTTGGTGAAAACGGCGCTAGCTATATCTTTGGTGCTCAAAAAGGGGCTTCCTCGGAACTGATTGATCAGCTTGATGACGCGTTGAATCATTTTGGAGAGGTCAGCAGCAATCTCACTGGAACAGATAACCGAACTACACTTGGCTTTGGCGCTGCTGGTGGCGCATCTCTTGGTTTATCACTGCTATTTGATATCCAAATCAAGCAAGGTATTGAGATGGTTTTAGACACCTTAAACGCAGACCAAGTGCTGCAGGGCACGGATCTGGTTATTACTGGCGAAGGCCAGATGGATAACCAAACCCTGCAAGGCAAGACCCCGTTTGGTATTGCTAAACGAGCCACGCTACAAGGTATTCCCGTGATTGGAATTGCAGGCTCATTGGGTAAAGAGATTGATGAACTCTACAACGTTGTCGATAGCACCTTTGGCACGGTTCGTTCACCACAACCACTAGAACAAGTTCTGACAGAGGCGGGCGATAATCTGACTCGCACTGCACGCAATATTGCCGCTACTTTGAAAGTCGGCGCACAGATTTTTGGAGAGAAGTAGTATGTCTCTATTTAAGCTTGATAACGTCATCCAAAACTATGCATGGGGTAGTAAAGACTCCATTCACAACCTATTTGGTATCAATAATCCAGAGCACAAGCCACAGGCAGAGATCTGGATGGGTGCTCACCCAAATGGCTGCTCTAGGCTCGATGGTACCGGAGAGCCTCTTGCTGAGGTAATTGAGCACAACAAGCAAGATATTCTTGGTGGCTACACCGCTGCACGTTTTGGGGAGTTGCCTTTCTTATTCAAAGTGCTTGCCGCAGAGATGCCACTCTCTATTCAGGTACACCCTAGTAAACATAAAGCGCAGCAAGGGTTTGAGCGAGAAAACCAACGAGGGATTCCGCTAGATGCCGCGCACAGAAACTATAAAGATTCCAACCATAAGCCTGAATTGGTTTACGCTTTAACCTTTTATAAAGCGATGAATGGATTTCGCCCAATTGCAGACATTATTACTTTGTTTAAAGAGGCCGACATTCCAAGTCTGGCGAAAGAAATTTCCGAGCTAGAAAAGCACGCAGATAGTGCAGCGCTAAAAGAGTTCTTTGCTGCGATTATGTCACTTGAAGGTGAACGTAAAAAGGTGGCACTGGCTGAACTTGGTGAGGCGCACAGACGTCCGGCTAAAACCATGATAGGGCGCGAGGCTCTGCAGTACAGTGCTGAGTTTAAGCGGCATTATCCTGGAGATATCGGCCTATTTTCTCCACTAATGCTTAATACTGTTGAATTAGCACCTGGCGAAGCAATGTTTTTGTACGCCGAAACCCCACATGCATATGTGCAGGGGACTGGTCTGGAGATAATGGCAAGTTCAGACAATGTCTTGCGCGCAGGGCTCACACCAAAACACATTGATGTAACTGAGTTAATAGATAACACCTCATTCGAACCGATTGAACCAGCGGAGATTCGGCTAAAACCAATATATAAAGAGAGTAATAAAGTGAGCTACCCGATCCCAGTTGATGACTTCTGCTTTGAAGTAATGACAGTCGAGATTACCAGCCAAGCACAGTTTGTTCGTAGCGCAGAAATACTGTTTTGTATTGAAGGTGAAGTTGCAATTTCAAGTCAAAATAATCACGTTGTGTTGAGAGCTGGTGAATCAGTATTCGTTAGCAGTAACTCAGTGAAATACGATTATCAAGGGCATGGGAGGATAGCCCGAGCATTCAATTAATTTTCATATGCTTGGAACCTTGATGTGGCCAAAGTAGACACTACTAATTAAACGGCTCCTGCAAACAATACTGAGTAATTGGCTGCCCGACGTGCTTTTTGTCTATTTTAAGACAAATCTCATTTAACTTACTTAAACTAATCCATTGCTCACTAAATTAGCAAATCGCGTAGCACACTTTTGTCCAGAAACTTCTCACGCACCATTTCGTAACTCAGAAATGCCCAGAACCTTCTTAAGGCTCAGAGATTCTGTGCGGAAAGGGATTAAAGTGAGTAACCGTGTATCGGGGGTCTTAGCCTGCATGGCTATTGCAGCACCGTTGGAAATACCTAACTGATGCCGTTGAAGAAGCTATTATACTTATGTTGAAATAGACTGAATTACTAGCTGGCGGTTGTAAGCAGGTTAAGTACGTTAGGATAAAGTATAGTTGCCTTAGCCTAAAAATTTATGCAGTAACTTATGAATTTGACACTTGGTTAAAAGTATTACCATAAGTATTACCGCTCTCTTTGCGAGTTTTTTTATGGATATATATCAGCATCTTAAATAAATAAGTCGGATTCCTCACTCACCGCCAAATTTAAGACCGCAGCAGTTCGCTGCGGTTTTTTTATGTCTAATTTTATCCTGCGACCTGTTATCACCAAGGAAGAGCAACAACAGGTGTGATGACCAGTCGAAGTTGATGCTCTATCCCAAACGCGTCAGGGCTTTCAATGTAGTTCCAGTATTGAAGACCAAACTTGATGGGTTTGCCACCAATGAGAGTCGTCTTAGCGAACCCAATACCAATAGGGAATGACAATTTATTTCCACTGCTCGCTTCGTGATTATAGCTCCAAGTTGGTTGCGCTTGAATTTGCCATCCATCGTCTAGATTCGCGGTATAGAAGTACTGTCCACCAGTAATACTCGCGTCGGCGTCATTGCTTCCGCCAGCGTTCCATTGATGGGTAATTAACGCCCCGATAACCCCCCAGCTTTGTACGTAGGCTAAGGCAAACTCTGGACCGAGTAAGAATTGATCGTTACCCAGTTCATCGCTTGTTGCGGTGGGCAGTGTACCCACTATCCCCCCCACGACAATCATGCCGCTCTCAAAGGTATGACCAACGGCCACATCAAAGCCGATATCACCGAGACCTGCATCTGAATTTTCAAATCTATCGCCCTTGTAATAGGGTTGGTCAAATATTAAAGGTATATTTGGTCTGATAAATAAGTTGGTTCGCTCTGCAATTGGCACAGGGAGAACAGGTTGAAAGCTCAAGCGATACCCGTTCTGACTGTTCGCTGAATTTAAGTCGCCTTGATAGTTCGTCCAATCCAAGTTAAAGGACATCGAGCCAAGCGTTGTGTTTGGGTTGGCTAGCTCTTTAGCTACCTCCTCTACATCTTGCCCCTCGTCGGCTAACACTACGATGGGAAGAGTGACAGCAAAGAAGAATATCGCGCTTAAACTTCGTAATTTAAGGTTTGGCATTTTTTTTCCCTGACGAAAACGTTGGTACATAAACGTTTAGCTATGAAGGATTATTTTGTCAAAGTTGCCTTTATAGAGAAGGGCAGCTCTGGAGCGGCAAAGTCAATAGTTGTGGGTGAGATGAGCGTAAAAGTGATTGTTTTTGAGTCACTTTCTCTTGTCACGTTAGATTTGTCTTATCATTGAGAAGAATGAGCAAAGATGAGGATCAGGTAGATAGCGTGAAATTATTGGTCTAAGATTTTTGACACGTAACACTTATAGTTCATCTCACACACACGGGATAAAATTATGAAACCACTAGAATCATTCATTAAAAAGGCTACGATCGTCGGCTTTGGCCTTATGTCACCACTTGTTATCGCCGCTAATTATGATGTTGTAATTTTGAACGGCAGAGTTATCGACCCTGAAACAAATTTCGATTCTGTTGCTAATGTCGGGATCAAAGATAATAAGATCACAGCAATAACGACCGATAGTATTTCTGGGGATAAAACTATTGACGCTACAGGTAAAGTTGTTGCCCCTGGATTCATCGACGTCCACGCTCATGGTCAAAACATTGGTGACTACAGAATGCAGGCGATGCAAGGCGTTACCACTATGCTGGAACTCGAATCTGGTGTTCTACCTATCAGTGACTGGTATGCAGGACAAGCTGAAAAAGGCTTACCATTAAACTATGGTGCAGCAGCTGGTTGGACTTACGCTCGTATTGCTACATTTAGTGAGACGGAACCCGAAGCGACCGTTGGCTATTTCCAAAAAGCTCAATCACGTAATGATTGGAAGATGGATATAGCAACACCTGAGCAAGAAAGTAAAATCATCAAGCTGATTGAGCAAGGCCTTGATGAAGGTGGCCTAGGTATCGGTATTAACGCTGGCTATGCACCGGGCCATGGTCAAAAAGAATATTATGCATTGGCTGAATTAGCCGCAGAAAGAGACGTAGCAACCTATACTCACGTTCGCTATGCCAGCAATGCCGAGCCACAAAGCTCGTTTGAAGCCGTTAAAGAATTAGTGGGCAATGCCGCTATCACTGGCGCTCATATGCACTTTTGTCATATTAACAGTACTTCATTAAAAGATATCGAAACCATCTTACCTATGGTCAATAAGGCTCAAGAACAAGGAATCAATGTTACTGTGGGCGCTTACCCTTGGGGCGCAGCAAGTACTGTCGTTGGCGCAGCCATGTTTTCTGGTGAAGGCTGGCGGGAACGTATGGGTTCAACCGCTGAAAACTTTCAGCTAGGTAAAGAACGTATGACAGAAGAACAGTTGAAAGACTACCAAGAAAATAAACCTGGTACTTTTATTGTCTGGCACTTCCTAGACGAGCAAAACCCTAAAGATCTTGCTCTATTAGACGCTTCGATTCTAAATCCTAATGTGTTGATTGAATCTGACGAAATGTTCTGGATGCATATGGACGAAGACGGCCACATTGAAAATTATGCAGGTGACGAGTGGCCATTACCAAAAGATCTATTCTCTCATCCTAGATCAAATGGCACCTTTGCTAAAGTACTCAGAGTCTATGTTCGTGAGCGCGGCTTGTTAACGATGACGGAAGCACTACGTAAAATGACACTGATGCCAGCTCAATTAATAGAAGATTTTGTCCCTCAAATGAAAAATAAAGGACGAATCCAAACCAATATGGACGCAGATATCGTGGTATTCGACCCAGAAACTATCGCTGATGTGGGCACCTACCAAGATCCTAACCACCCAGCCGTAGGCGTACATTGGCTATTGGTTAACGGCAAAATCGTTGTCAACAACACACAACTAGATACAGACGTTAAAGCAGGCGAAGCCATTCGACGTTAATTCACCTAATCAATGATAAATCAGACTATAGAAAGCGATACTCAGGTATCGCTTTTTTATCTCACCTCTTCGATAATTTCTTAAAGTGTCACATATAATACTTTTAAATGAATTTTCTAATTGAGGTAACATTTAGATAGATTTGCCAAAAATATTCGACATAAATCACGTTTTTATCATGTCATTGGGCGTAGTTTATTTATAAAAAGGTGCGTACAAAGGGCTTAACACTCCGTTTGATATAAATCCGTACCTATCTTTACTTCCAAACTTCCAAACT
>NZ_JBFRSX010000125.1:0-3545 GCF_041473835.1 Vibrio sp. 10N.222.55.A1
AATCTATTTAAACCAATCACTTAAGGTGTAAATTGCACTTCAAAAACTATGCGAACAGTTAAAGTGATGATTTGATCCATCAAATGGGATTACATAATAAAACCTTTTGTTCTTAATATTCGGTTCGAAGCAACGAGATGCTTTATTTATTTTGAATAATCCAACAAATATCATTATTAAGTTATTCGTTAGATTATTTACTCATTATATTTAGTAACAAGAGTAAATTTGTCATGGACATTATTTCTAATCTGTTTGACATGGCACCATTTGTCGCACTATTTATTACACTCTCATTGGGTTATATGGTTGGTAAAATTACTATCGGCCGATTTGTTTTAGGCGGTGTGGCCGGAACATTATTAATGGGCGTAATTATTGGGCAATTTGGTGTTCAGATTGATCCCGGCGTAAAAAGTATTTTCTTTGCGCTCTTTATTTATGCTGTGGGTTATCAAGGCGGCGCACAATTCTTTAAAGCGCTTAACTTTAGAACCATCAACATTCTGTTGTCTGCGGTTGTTATGACGGTTTCAGGCTTATTGTGTGTACTTGCCGCTGCGTGGTTGTTTGACTTAGATAGAGGTACTGCTGCGGGCCTAGCTGCCGGTGGTTTAACTCAGTCTGCGATCATTGGTACTGCAGGCGATGCGATCGCCCGTTTGGGTGGTGTGTCTGAAGAAGCCAAACATCTGATGCAAACTAACGTTGCTGTTGGTTACGCTGTAACATACATCTTTGGTTCATTAGGTCCAATCTTGATGGTGACTTGGGTATTCCCAACGTTGATGAAGTGGGACATTCGCTCTGAAGCAATCAAAATGGCAGAAGCGAACTCAGATGGTAATGCAGAGCTTGGTGCTGGTGAATTCAATGCGATGACAAAACTTGAGACTCGCGCTTTTGAAATCAAAGCAGAGAGCAAAGTGAATGGTTTGACACTAGCCCAAATCAATCAAGATTCAATAGACGCATGCATCGAAGTTATCGAGCGTGATGGCAAAGCGATTGAAGCAGACAAATTTACTAAGCTTCAACAAGGCGATGTTCTGGTTATCACAGGTACTCGTAAAGCCATTGGTCAGTTGAAAGGTGACTCTGTTGGCTCTGAAGTTGTGCTTCCAGAAGAGTACGAAGTCATTGAAGAGAACCGTCAGCTTATCGCAGACAACAAACAACTGATTGGCCGTACACTAGGTCAAATCAAATCAGAAGCGAACAAAGGCACTTACCGTGGTGTTTATGTGACTGACTACCTTCGCGAAGGTGTATCAATCCCAGTTCACGCTGACCTTGTTGTTAAGAAAAATGATGTTATTCAATTAACTGGCTCACCAAGCGATATTAATCGTGTTCAAGGTACAATCGGTAAGCCAATGAACTCAGCAACAATGACTGACTTCATTGTACTAGGCATGGGTATGGTATTGGGTCTTTTGATTGGCCTAATCAACTTCAAAATTGCAGGTATTCCGGTCACTATCGGCTCTGGTGCAGGCTGTCTAGTGTCAGGTCTGATTGTTGGTTGGTTACGCAGCCGTAACCCACATGTGGCGCAATTCCCAGAATCAGCAGCAAGCTTTATTCGCGACTTCGGTCTAGCAGCATTCGTGGGTATCGTTGGTCTTGAGGCTGGCCCTCAAGCGGTAGACACCATCAAAGAACACGGTATGAGCCTACTATTCTTGGGTGTTGCGGTAACCATCATTCCACAGATTATTTCATTCTTCTTCTCGTACTTTGTATTGAAGATAAAGAATCCGGTAGAAGCTTTAGGTTGTGTAACCGGTGGTCGAAGTGCAAACCCAGCGTTCGCTGCATTGATGGAAAAAACAGGCAACGCAACGCCAGTATTCTCTTTTACTGTGACTTACGCCGTAGCCAACGTGTTACTGACTCTATGGGGCCCAATTATCGTCGGCATTATTACCGTTAATGCGGGTATGTAATTAAAACCTACAACTCATTATAGATTTAAAAAATCATCAACTTATTAACAGACCTACCCAATCAAAAATAGGGTAGGCCTGAATAATCACGCTTAAGTAAAACACTTTATTTAATTACAAGTGTTTAATATTAAATTATTAGGTAAATATTATGACTACTCAAACTCCAACTATCGATTTTTCAAAATTCGCTGACCTAAGCCCATTCGAGCTAAAAGACAAACTGATTGAAGTGGCGCAAGCTGTGCCAGATCGTGCACTTCTTGATGCAGGTCGTGGTAACCCTAACTTCCTAGCAACGCTACCTCGTAAAGCATTCATCCGTCTTGGTGAGTTTGCGGTAGCAGAAGCAGAGCGTAACTACGCTTACCTAGGTGGTGATTTCGGTGGTATCCCTGATGGTGTTGGCATCGTTGAGCGTTTCGACACGTTCGCAAGCCAATATGCAACAGACAAAGGCGTTGACTTCCTACGTCGTGCACTAAGCTACGCAAAAGACCGTCTAGGTATCGAAAAACAAGCGTTCCTAAACGAGCTAGTACTGGCTTACCTTGCGTGTAACTACCCAGTACCACCACGTATGCTAGTGAACATCGAGAAAGTGGTTAAACAATACATCGCAGAAGAGATGTACGGCCCAATGCCAATGACGACTAACTTTGACCTGTTCGCAACAGAAGGCGGCACTGCGTCAATGACGTACACGTTCGCAACCATGTTCAACAATGGTCTATTGAAAAAAGGTGACAAAGTTGCGCTAATCACGCCAATCTTTACACCTTACCTAGAAATCCCAGAGCTAGCAGAATATGAGCTGGAAATCGTAGAGCTACGCCTTGATGAGACCACTTGGCAGCTACCAATGTCTGAAATCGAAAAACTGGCAGATACAGACATCAAACTGCTTTGTGTTGTTAACCCTGCTAATCCAGCATCAGTGAAATTCTCTGACGAGACTCTAGAGAACCTAACGAACTTTGTGAATGAGCAACGCAGTGACCTATTCATCATCACTGATGACGTATACGGTACATTTGCCGATGACTTCGTTTCTCTATTTGCAAAACTACCATACAACACACTTTGTGTTTACTCGTTCTCTAAGTACTTTGGTGCAACAGGCTGGCGTCTAGGCACTATCGGTATTCACGATGAGAACGTGTTCGACGATACACTTCGCTCATTCAGTGAAGCGACACAGTGCCAATTGGACGACCGTTACAAAACGCTAACTCCAGAGCCACGTGACATCAAATTCATCGACCGTATCGTTGCTGATAGCCGCAGCGTAGCATTGAACCATACTGCAGGTCTGTCTCTACCACAACAAGTACAAATGGCGATGTTTGCATTAACTTGTCTAATGGACTCAGAAGGTCGCTACAAAGCCGCTTGCAAACGCATCATCCGTGAGCGCTACACAACGCTTTACAAAAACATGGGTGTAGAAATCGAAGAGAACAAAGACCGTGTGGATTACTACACACTCCTAGAGCTAGACACGCTAGGTGGCAAACTTTACGGTCAAGAGTTTGTCGACTGGTTCAAAGCTAACGAGAAAGGTAAAGACTTCCTATTCCGTCTTGCTCACGAAAC
>NZ_JBFRSX010000126.1:0-225 GCF_041473835.1 Vibrio sp. 10N.222.55.A1
CACCTTCAACCGTTAGGTTGTCGCCTTCAATATCAGTCGCACCTGTTAATAGGTCAGCATCAGTGAAAATAAGTGTGCCGTCTTCTTCAACGCTGAACTGTTGGTCTTGAGGTACTGGCAGGTCATTAACTGGGTTAACGGTTAGGTCAGCCGATGCTTGAACCGTATTGGTACCATCTGAGATATCGAAGCTAATATCGATATCACCATTGAAGTTCTCATCTG
>NZ_JBFRSX010000127.1:0-8934 GCF_041473835.1 Vibrio sp. 10N.222.55.A1
CATAAATATTAACTAACACTAAATTAGAAAAATGCTGGAAATGATTATGCTACAGCTTAAAGATAAAAAAGTGGCATGTTAGGTTTTTTGAATTTTGTAAATGCTAATTTTCTTGTATTGAACAATCTTCTTGCTTTAGATGATTGCTGGTCGTTTGATTTTTCAATTATTGATAGTTTTGATTTTATAAATGAATTTTATTTGTAATTATTCGTAATGCATTTTCTTGTAGATATATCGTTTTTTTTGCTAGTTATAATGTCGTAAATGGCGGGTTTGACCGTCTCCTTATTGTAAAAGACATAATACTTGCTATCTTGCGCATCTCGTTAATATATGGATGAACTCAGAGGGAAGCATGCGAAACCTAAGTCAAATCGGTCTAATATCCACAATGTGTCTTTTTTCGTCCATCGCGATCGCGAAGGGGGAAAGATATGGTGGCTCAGTAAATATGCTGAGCATAGACACTATAGAATATGAAGAAGGACCGAGTGGCCAAGTAGATGCTCTGCGTTACGGGTTCGTCCATACACGTCCAATTGATGAAAGTAACAACCGATGGCGTTGGTGGTTAGGTTTTAATTATTTGGCTGAAGACGACATCGAAGCTCCAAAGAATGGCGTGTATAACGAGGTAACCAATTACGAACTTCGTATTGTGCCTCAGTATGCTTTAGGTAGCTGGTCGGTGTTCACACCTTATATAGGTGCTGGCTTGTCTTTAGGTTACTCGCAATACTCAAACCGTTGGAAAGTTGACGACCAAGGCTTTCGTTACGGCGAACAACTTGAAGATATCGATCAATTTGAAGCTGGCGCTGTTGTTACTTTTGGTAGTGTGATCAAATTAGGAAGTAACCCAGACGCTCATTTACAAATAATCCCGCAAGCTTCATACATCTTACCTTTTTATAACGAGGGTCTAGGTGGTGTCGAGTTTAGTGTTTCTCTTCTGTTTTAAAGGCTGTTCATGCGTATAAATCAATTGGTTTTGGTGATCTCGAAGTGCCCTGAAGAATATGTTGGAGCTAAAAGTATCGAGATGCCTGAAGAAGGTGGATCTCTAGGGCGAGAAGCAGGTTGTACAGTGACTTTAACGGATCACAACCGATTCATATCTGGTACGCACTGTCTATTGAGTATATATGGAGACACTTATTACATTAGTGATGTGAGCACCAATGGAACGTTGGTTAATGGGAATAAAATCCTGAAGAATCAACCTGTCTCATTGTGTGACGGTGATAGAGTGTCTTTAGGTCAATATGAAGTGAGTATTTCTATTGAGTTGGTAACGACTTCATATGACATCGCTTCAGAAATCGCGCCAGAAAGAGACTCTACAGATCCTTTGATGAATTTGGAAGAATCCGTTGTTGAGGAAGAAGCAGAGACAGGCGCGCTTGAAGATCTCTTCATGGAAACGAAACCTGATGGAGTAGATACTCATGATCCCGTCGAGCACTTAAAATTCTCAATGCAGAGAGATGATGATTATTTGGTCCGAGACGAAAGTAACGAAAAAAATCTTATGAAGTCATCGATAGAACCACAAAGGCAAGTTGTTGATGACAGTTTAAGCATCCATTCTGAGTTCGACCTCCCTAGTCTGATTCCTGAAGATTGGATGGGGATGGAAGAAGAACAGCAGGCGAACCTGAATGCTCAAGACATCGCTGATGATCAAACTAAGATACCGAACCGTTTAAAACCAACAAACATTGAAGGTACCGATTTTAAGTCAGATACGCTTACCGGCAGTTCAGATGTTCCCAAGCGTAAACCGACAAAAGTACCGCCTGTTACTATTATCCCTAATTCCGAAAATATACAAAGCCACAAGTGGGAAGAGGTGACACAAGAGTTTGTCCCTCATACCGAACCACAAGAGCAGCCTGTTGAAAGTGAGAGTAGAACTCAGAGTAATACCGCATTGAGTGAAACTTCTTACGAACATGAAAATGTAACACATGCATTCTTTGAAGGACTGGGTGTTGATTTAGAGTCTGACACGAAACATGACGCTTTATTTTTTAAACAAATGGGCGCTTGTTTGCGATTGTGTATCGATAATTTGTACAAAGATTTACAGAGTGTTGAAGAGCTTACTGACGAAAGCTCCTTTGCTCACAATGATCTTAGCCTAACTACATTGATGTTAACGCTAAATAGTCAAAATCTATTGGCTCCAAATGAGCTAATTGAACAGATACTGGATGAACTTAGCGAGCACGATACCTTATATGCGAAGGCAATTAACGATTTGGTATTGGAGCAACTAAAAGCGAATGATCCTCAGCAGTTTGCAAACACTTTAAGCCAGGAAACGCGCTTCCTTAGTAAGTCAAAGCTATGGCAAAAGTACAGCGAACATTATGAGCAGAATACTCGACAATTCAATGAGTCGACATTTAAAGCGTTGATGAAAGACAGATACAGTAAGGTTGCAAAAGCTGATCATGCGTAAACTTATAATCCCCATTACCTTGTTTCTATTATCAGGTTGCTCTATGTGGGAGCAATTTAAAGAATCATCTGGAATTACACCAGAAACATCTTCAATTGAACTCGTGATAGAAGCGTCAGAACTTCTCAATGTACGAGAGCAGGGACAATCTTCTCCGGTCATTCTGAGAGTTCATGAACTCACTTCACCTGTTTTATTTCGTAGTTTGGATTTCTTTGCTCTATTCGAAAATGATAAAGCGTCCTTAGGTGATGAGTATATTAAACGATATGAATACCAACTGCAGCCGGGCGATGAGCTACATGAGATTTTAGAGTTAGATCCAACGACGCGTGCATTAGGTTTTTCTGTGGCATTCAGAGATATTGATGGCTCGTCTTGGCGGAAGGTTGAAGTGATCGAAGAAAAAAGTGAGTACTTTCTGAGATTAAAAGTAGAGGGTAGTGAATTATCTTCGAACAATACTCGCGGTATTGAACAGACGTATTTTTAAGGAACTGACGAATGTCTTTATATAACCCAGTTGTTTGGCAAGATGGTATGTTCATGAAGCCTCAACACTTTCAGCAACTCGATAGGTCTCAAGGCAAGTTATCTAACATGCTTAGCTCTAATAGCTCTCCCTTACACTGGGGAGTGAAAAAAATTGAGATTAACACTGAGCTACTGGCACTTGGCAAAATCGGGATCACACGAGCAGAAGGTATCTTACAAGACCGTACTCCATTTGATTTACCGCTTCTTGCTGAGCTTCCAGAAGTAAGAGATGTTGACCCTTCTATTGCGGATAAAGTGGTGTATTTATGCTGTCCACTGCCATCAGAACGATCTGAACTCTTTGGCGGAAATGGAGACGGTGCTCGCTATAACATGGAAACCCAAGAAGCCGTAGATGCATGTTATGAATCAGAAGATATGGCAAGTATTGTGGTGGGTAAGCTTAACTTTTTCTTAATGTACGATCATGAAGATAAGAGCGCATATACATCAATTCCCATTTTGAAAATTTCGGAAGTGAAGCCAGACGGAAGCATCATTCTGGATGACAACTATATTCCGACGTGCATTGATATTCACGCATCTACAGTTTTGAGCAAGTTCGCGACGGAATTCGCGTCAATGCTTAAACACAGAGCCGAATCGATTGTTCAGCGTTTAGGTGTGGTTGACCAGCAGGGCGTATCGTCTGTTGCTGATTTTATGTTGTTACAAGCCTTGAATCGTTATGAGCCGTTGTTCTGGCATTTTGCAAGTGTGGAAGGCGTTCACCCAGAGTCATTTTATCGGATCCTGTTACAAGCGGAAGGTGAATTATCTACACTGTGTTCCGCATCTCGTAGACCACAAGAGTTTACAAAATACAACCATAGCCAACTGACCGATTGTTTATCTCGTACGCTTGATAGCGCGAAAATGACATTAAGTGTTATGTCAGAACAACGTGCAATACCTTTAACATTGAGAGAGCAAAGCTATGGAATTCGAACTGCAGCAATTCCAGACAGTAAAATTGTCGAATCTACGACGTTTATTCTTGCTGTTAAAGCAGACGTACCACTTGATATTCTGCATACGCAGTTTGTAAGCCAAACCAAGATTGGTTCGATCGACAATATTCGCGATTTGATCAACTTACAATTGCCGGGTATTGAAATGAAACCAATGCCAGTGGTACCTAGAGCGTTGCCTTATCATGCCGGATATACCTATTTTGAGCTCGATAAAGCAAGTGACGAATGGAATGCATTGAATAACACCGCAGCAATCGCAGTCCATATTGCTGGCGACTTCGCGAACTTATCACTACAGCTTTGGGCTGTACGTTTATGAGTTACGCCGAAAACGACGTCACCGTAGTACTATTTCAACCAGAACCAGGCAAACCAATGGAGGTTATGCCTGCACCTGATTTATCTAGAAATATTGCGGTAAGAGACCTAAACGTGGAGAGCATGGGTGTTAACCCGTTGGTCGATCAGTTTACTTGGTTAATAGCCAGTCTCTCATGTATGTCTTCGATTCCTTGGTTGGACGATCCTGGTCCTTTTAGAGAACAAGTTGCACGAGAAATTCGTAAAGGTGAACGAAAGCTCAATGAAATGGAGTTGGATCGGGCATCAATATTGGTTATACGCTATTGCTTATGTGCAGCAATAGATGAGTCTGTGTGTAGGCAAGAGTGGGGGGCAAACAGCCATTGGAGTACAAACAGCTTATTGTCGGAGTTCCATAACGAGACATCTGGCGGCGATAAGTTTTTTACTATTTTAGAGCGCTTGAAAGCTGATCCACGAAAATACAGACACGTTATCGAATTCCTTTATTTATTGCTTCAACTTGGGTTCAAAGGCAAGTACGGCCGAGAAGAGCGCGGTAACGAAAAGCTTTCAGACATAGGAAACACAATTTATCGCTTAGTCCGAGACGAGCGTTTAGCCGAACAGGAAAAAGTAACGTTAGTTAACTTAAAGGCGAAGTATTTAAAAAAACCGCTCAAACGGGTTATTTCTCCTAAGTTAATTCTTGGCGTCAGTACAGTAATCTTTGGTGTTATGTATGCCGCGACTTACTTGGTCATTGACCTAAAATTTCAGCAGCTTCTGGATGTGTATCAGTAGCATCAGATTTAATTGTGAGATCTTCTGTCCGTTTTTAAAAATAGACTCGAAGTAACAGTCTCATCCTTCATTTTCACTACGTACTTAGAGAGATTGCAGCCTGCGATCTCTTTTATCATACATCTATTGAAATTTAATTGGATTTACTATGGGCGTAACAGTTTGTGCGAATGGACTCAGCGTAGTTCATCAAGGCTCAGGAGGAGAAGCGAACGCAACACTCCCTGATGTTTGTTTAACAACAGTCGGCAAACCTGTTGTTCCTATCCCTTATGGTAACAATGCAAAGTCCGCCGATTTAGTAGGCGGCACCACGACCGTCTCTATGGATGGCGGTAACAGCATTGCTATTAAAGGCAGTAAATTCAGCGCCAGTACTGGCGATGCAGGTGGTGATAAAAAGGGCGTAGCCTCAGGCACTATTGAAGCCGAGGCCGAATTCATATCAGCTTCTCCTACCGTTAAGTTCGAAGGTGTCGGTGTATGCCGCCTTTCTGATCAAATGACCATGAATAAAGCCAACACCATGTGTTTAGGCGGTGCTCAAAACCCTTCGGTTTCTGTGACAGAAGAGCAAGAAGGGACGTATACGGTAGACCTGTTTCTTTCTTATTCTGATGGAGAACCTGTTCAAGGGGCTACATATAAACTGATTGATCAAACCGGCGCTTCCTTTGAAGGTACATTAGATAATGCAGGCAAAGCTTCGGTGAGTGGGGTTGCACCTGGTGAATTTAACATTGACTATGGTGAAGATAGTCGCGAATTCATGCCAAACATCCCAACTAAAACTAACCCTAATTTCAACCCAAATGCGAATGCTCAATTAATTATTGAAGAAGCAAAGCGAGGCGAGGTTGGTTTTTGGGAAAACTCCTGGAAGAGAATGTCTGGCGCTGCCAGCTGGGTCTGGGGAGTAATTTTAGGTGACTTTAATGATGACTCATCGGTAGAGCAAATCATAGCCAACACAGCGCTGACAATGATTCCCGTCGTAGACCAAGCTGCAGATGTACGAGACCTGTCAGCAAATATCATGACACTATTAAGTGAAGAAGAACGAGATAAGCCAGAAAATTGGTTGGCACTCTCTTTGACTTTGATTGGTTGTGTCCCAACGTTTGGCAGTGCAGTTAAAGGTACATGTAAAGTTGCTTTGAAAGGTGGTAAAGGTACATCGAAAGACACTTTACTCGCGGTACTTCGTGGTATGGGTAAAGGTGACCCAGAAAAGTTCTTACGTACATTAGATTGGGTTGATTACGCCAAGCAGGCGAGCAATATTGTATCGGATGTTCTAAAGCCTTGTATCGAAGTGGCGAGTGAGCTTGCTTCTTTCGCCAATCGCATGGGAGCTGATGAACTAGCAGAATACTTCTTAAAGCTAGCCGATGAAGTGAAAATCATCGATAAAATGGTGCCGGATAAACTAAAAGAAGCGATGGGTGAGTTTGACCAGTTATTCGCTCGAGTTTTGGGTAAAGGTGAGAGAGCATACCCAGCAAAAGTGAAACACAATACTGGTCAATCGGCGCAATCTGGAAGAAATTCGAGTAAGACAAATGAAGAGAAAGGTAAGAATCCTGTTCGGTGTAAGATTTGTCGTCGTCTTGCTGGCAAAATAATTGGCCAGTGTGCTGAAGCTAGTAAAATAAAACAGTAAGGGGCTAAAATGGGTATTAGAGAAAATGAAGGTCGCTATATTCGTTCGCGTAGCCTTCGTGACTCTGCAGTTAAAAAGAAGCATCCACTAAACTTTATGAATAGGGCTGTAGCATCACACCATATTATTTCATGTGATGCTACACGAAGGCTTTCTAGTTATCGTCGAAAACAAATCACTTACAAAGGCTATGATGTGAATCACCTTTGGAATCTAGTTATTTTGCCGATGCAGGATAAAATCGCTTGTCACTATCAAATGCCATTACATAGATCTAGTCATAAAGACAACGCAATAGTAACTCATTATGAGAAGTCTTTAGGAGTTTCCATTGCCGGCTTACAAAGCAAGCTGGATCAAGAAATGTTGGCTGAAAATGACAGAGAAAAGAAAAAGGTCCTAGAGGACGATATTGCAGTAATCGATGTTCTAAATGGGTATCATAAAGTGGTAGGTGTAAAGTTGGCGCGTGCTCTTAAGGGGCTAAGCTGTAGAACGAATAAAGAACGATTTACTGCTAAGTTGGACGATCTATCAATAGATATACTAGGTGAGATTAGTCGAAATAAATTATTACTCTTACAGAGAGGGGCTCATTTTGCACCGGGAGAAAGCGGATGTGAGATGTGCAGTGAAGCAGCTTCAATGACCAACCGAGTACATTTTAATAGTCTAGATAGCGCTCCTAGCAAATTAGAGGTAAAAGCTTTTTGCTACAGTGGGCGTCGATTAAAAACGATCAAAGAGCAAAAATAAAGTAGGGCGTATATGTATTTCTCATTAATCTCCGAAAATTATTTCACATCTAGTGTGAACTTTGTACCTGTTGACGATCGAGAATCGTTGTACAGTACGAACCATTATCATCCTACTTCATCGGTAAATCCGATTGTATGGTTGGATAGTGAGGGGGGAAGTATCAAAAAAGTTGGACCGATTGTTGATTGTGGTGATTTATCGGTAAGCGCTAAATTTGCTGAAGCGTTAATGAGCTTCGACCCTTACGGTGTTGAGTATTATCCTTCACAACTCGATCTCGAAGATGGAAGTGTCAAAAATCGATATATTATAGCAATCAACAACATTATCGATATTTTAGATGAAGATCGCTCAGATATTGAAATATCTCCAAGAAGTGGTGAGCCCATAGTCCATGAATTGTTTTTATCAGAAGAAAAGCTAAAACAAATTCCTTTAGAAAATAGAGTTGCATTTAGAGTGAAAGGTGCTGAGACAGCAATGTTTTTTTGTGAAGAGTTGTTTGACGTTGTTGATTCGGTAACGGAATTCGATATTTTGAGAAAAAATAAAATAGATATAAATGACCTAGCTCCAAAGTTTTAAGGTAGACCATTCATGAATGATGAATATCAAGTATTAACTAAACAATCTTTAGCTAATTTCCAACTCCAACAAAGCCCTAAGCCAATTGTACCTGTAGAGCCAGATTTGTTGCTGGAAATGACCTTCTCTCCAAAATTATTTATTATCGATGATATCGCTGAAAAAGTTGAACAATTAGTGGTGCACGGTGTGGAATGGTTAGATGCTCGTGTGGATTGTTCTCCAAGCCAACCGTCGGATGATCAAATCAAGGTATATGAAGACTATCGAATGCCATACATCCACCAGACGTACAAATTGACCAATCAAGAAAAGCAATTTGGTAAGTTAAATTGGATCGATGCTGAAAATACTGAGTTTGATTTTTCTAAGTTAGAGAGCATTCCACTAGAAGAAAGGCTGATCTTCAAATTAGAAGAAGATTATGGCTTGGTTTTTATTCACCAAAGCGTGATTGATTTACTTAAGCAACATGTTAAAGATGTTTGGGTTAGAGACGTTTAAATAAATCGCTGTCAGGCGCTTTTTTATTTTCAGGCCTAAACCACCTACTTCAGTAGGTGGTTATCATTCAGTTTGGTTTTGCCTGTAGTTCTACCCATGTTAAATGCTCCCTTGATTTTTAGCGAAGTCAAAGAGGACAAATAACATGAGCAGATATAATCAAGCTTCCCACGTATTTTGGAGATGTCAATAGGCTTTGTTTCCTAAATCAGGGAACTAATGCTTAAAGCTACGATCAGATCATCTAAGTTCACTCACATACTTAGAGCAATGCCAAAGCCTCGCTACAGAACAACTAACTGGAAACAATATAACCAAGCCCTAATCAATCGTGG
>NZ_JBFRSX010000128.1:0-15667 GCF_041473835.1 Vibrio sp. 10N.222.55.A1
GCTGCGCTATTCACCGAGATATCTAACTGGCTCATTGCCTGTCGATGGAGCGTATAATACGGGTTCTGAATTTATCCGCAAGGGCTTTTTCTCATATTTATTGCGATTTTGAATCGTTCGAACAAAAGACATACAACAACGAGCATGATGTGACGAAAAACACACAGTTACCAACAAGTATTTAACTTATGAAACAGGATTGATCCAGATCAGTGAATTGATAATGCTTGTTAATACACTAAGCCATGTCATATAACTTTGAGGTATACACATGGACTTTTGGCTAGATCTCCTATTTGGTAATGCGGTGGGACTATCTTCAATGATAGTAATCTTCGGGGCTCTGGGTCTCATGATGTTTTATGGAGGCTTCTTCATATACAAAGTTATGACTGAAAAATCTCCTCACTAGAATCGCTCTGCCTAAATCATTTACTTTTAAGTATTCTTTTACTTTATAAGTAAATGTCAAAACGCTTTGCACCGGAGCAGACTTATTGTCTTCTCCGGTTTTTTCATTTTTAAACCTAACCTCAACTTAGGTATACTTACCCTATCCTTCTCCAACTTGAGATACACACTATGTCTCATGATGATGACTTAGATCTATTCCAAGAAATGATGGGCGATGTTAAACGTATCGACCATGACACCGCTGAACACCAGAAAGTACACCGAGTCACCGAATCTCACCTTGCTAAGCGTGAAGCCGCTATGTGGCTGTCTGACGACGAGAAAGACTACTTATCATTAGACTATTCGCCAATGATCAAGCCAGACGATGTTGTTGCTTATAAAAAAGACGGTGTACAAGAAGGCGTATACAAAAAGCTGCGCCTAGGAAAATACCCTATTCAAGCCAAGCTCGACCTTCATAGGAAAACACTGAAAGACGCACGTAACGAAGTGCTTTCATTTTTGCGTCAGTGTTTAAGAATGGATGTTCGTACCGTCATCATTGTTCATGGTAAGGGTGAGCGTTCGAATCCACCTGCAATGATGAAAAGCTACGTGGCAAATTGGCTAACACAAATCAACGACGTTCAATGTGTTCATTCTGCTCAGCAATTTCATGGTGGTACGGGCGCAGTCTACGTAATGCTCAGAAAGAGTAATGAGAAAAAGCTAGAGAACAGAGAGCGCCATCAAAAACGCACCAGTTAATAGGTTGAGATAGATAAATGGACTAGTAACGATTTTGCATCAAGATCGATATTTCGTGCCTAGACTCACACCAAGTGCTAAAATTACCTCAGTTAACGAATTTCAACTCAAAGCAACTATCCAAAGGTTGCTTTTTGTTTATCTACATTTCCGTTGTGAAACGCTAAGAGAATATCATGTCACAAGAATCCCAAGCTAAACGCCTTAATAAATACATCAGTGAAACTGGTTTTTGCTCACGCCGCGAAGCCGATAAACTGATTGATGCAGGCCGAGTTACTATTAACGGTAAGATCCCTGAAATGGGTACTAAAGTCTTGCCAGGTGATGATGTTGAGATCGACAATAAGCCTGTTCGCTCAAAAGAGAAGCCGATTTACATTGCTCTCAATAAACCAACAGGTATCACCTGTACGACTGAGCGTGATATTCCTGGCAACATCGTCGACTTTATTGGCCACCACAAGCGCATTTTCCCGATTGGTCGTCTAGATAAGCCTTCTGATGGCCTTATCTTCCTAACCAACGATGGCGACATCGTAAACAAGATCCTACGTGCAGGTAACAACCACGAGAAAGAATACGTGGTGCGTGTAGATAAGCCGATTACGACGGAATTCTTGAAGCAAATGGGCGCTGGCGTTCACATTCTCGATACAGTCACTTTGCCATGTAAAGTAGAGAAAGAGACCAAATTCTCATTCCGAATTACGCTAACACAAGGCCTTAACCGCCAAATTCGCCGTATGTGTGAAGCGCTCGGTTATGAAGTTTTTAAACTGCGTCGTGTTCGTATTATGAATATCTCACTAGACGGTATTCCTAACGGCAAATGGCGCTACCTGAGCGACGAAGAGATCACTGAAATTTTAGCGATGTGTGAAGGCTCAGTAAGTACGGAAGATGCGTCAAAAATGAACGCGAAAGGTCAACGCATTCGCAAAGCGACTGACGCGAAACTTTTTGATAGCCGTGAAGAGAACCAAGCTTCAACAGCGCGCCGTAATCAAAACGAGAACCGTACACGCACCTACCGCGGTAACAATGCGGATGAATTCCGTCATGCACCTAATTCAAAGCGTGGCCGCAATTCATCGAATGGTGAAAGCGGTGGTAATACCGAGAACTGGAAATCGAACTCTCGTTCAGAGCGTTCTAATTCAGATAGAAATCGTTCGGATCGCAATCGCACAGATCGCGATAATACCGATCGTAGAAGCGGGAAGCCGGCAAACCGCAGCCAAGATTCAAACAGACCGAACAAACCTGCACCAAAGCGTGTTGGTGGTACTTTAGGTCTGAAGAAGTAGTCTGAATCAGTAAGACGAGACACTCGATATAAAAACGCCCGCTAGATTAGTCTAGCGGGCGTTTTTGTTTGTCATTCGATAGTTTTATCATCATGACAACAATCTATAAACATAGATCAGCAAACTGGCCGCGAGTCAGCAGTGTTAAGTCTTTTGGGTCTAATTCAATCTCTAGCCCACGCTTACCTGCACTCACACATATCGTTTCAAAACCTGTCGCACTGGAATGAACGAAGGTAGGTAGTGCTTTCTTCTGACCAAGCGGACTAATTCCCCCCACGACATAACCCGTGGTTTTCTGAGCAATATCTGGATCAGCCATCTCTGCTTTTTTGCCTTTCGCCGCTTTTGCTGCCAGCTTTAGGTTTAGCTTCTGGTCGACAGGAATAACGGCGACTGCCAAATCTTTCGCCACACCATTCAAGCAGAACAACAGCGTTTTGAATACACGTTTGGGATCTTGACCAAGCGCTTCAACGGCTTCTAAACCATAGTTCGTATTATTGGCATCATGATGGTACTGATGCACGCTATGAGCGATTTTCTTTTTCTTGGCGAGATTGATTGCTGGGGTCATAACAAATCCAAACGATAGATAAACAAAAAGCGACGCCGAGGCGTCGCTTTAGTTAAATTTATCATGGTGCTAGAGTCAATCTAATTTAGCACCTATTGATACAATTGCTTGGATTCAATTACTTGTAAACCATTTGGCCTGAAGGCGCGTACTTGTTCACGTCAACCGGGCTGTTTGCTTCTAGGTACTCTTTCAGTACTTCAGCATCAACAAAACCAGTATTTACGTAACCTGGGTGATCAGACAGTTTAGGGTAACCGTCACCACCAGCAGCGTTAAAGCTTGGTACTGTGAAACGATAAGTTTCGTCTAGACGAAGCTGTTTGCCACCGATGAATACATTCGATACTTCACCGTTCGCTACTGTCATAGAGATACCAGCAAACTGAGCGTAAGCACCAGAATCGATTGGTTTAGTCGCTACTACATTTAGGTAATCCAGAACTTCTTTACCCGTCATGTCTGTGTAAGTCAGGATGTTTGCAAAAGGCTGTACCTTCAGTACATCTTTGTAAGTAACATTACCGGCTTCAATTGAGTCACGAACGCCACCAGAGTTCATCACAGCGAAGTCTGCTTTTGCACGCTCCATGTGAGAAGTCGCAATCAAACGACCTAGGTTGGTCTGTTGGAAACGAACGACGTTACGATCGCCTTCAAGCTTGCCATTTGTCTCAGCGATTTGAACTTCTAGCTGTGCCTGACCTTGCTCTTGGAAAGGACGTAGGAATTCAAGTAGCTCTGGGTCTTGTGCGATTTCATCTTGAATAAGAACACGTTGCTTCTTACCGTCGATCTTAACTTTCTTCTTAAGGTTAACTGGAATCAGGTCGTAGCTCACCATCTCTAGCTCGCCATTACGGAATTCGTAATCAGCACGACCTACGTACTTGCCCCACTCGTGAGCTTGAACGATGTAAGTACCGTTCTGTACGTCAGGCTTACACTCATCACCCGGCTTGAAGTTTTTCTTCGCAACGTTAGGGCCTTCCATACATACAGGCTCTTGAGAGTGACCACCAACGATCATGTCTAGATCGCCTTCGTTTAGGTAACGAGCAAGTGCGACATCACCCGGAGCATTAACACCACGTTGGCCATTTTCGTAGTGACCCATATGAGTCACAGCAAAGATTAGATCCGGTTTTTCTGTTTCTTTAAGTTCAGCGATTAGCTTCTTCGCTTCTTCTTTAGGATCACGGAAGTCGATGCCTGCGATAAATTCAGGGTTACCAATCTTTTGGGTATCTTCAGTTGTTAAACCAATAACCGCAATCTTGATGCCTTGCTTTTCGAACATCTCGTAAGCTTGGAACTTACGTTCACCTGTCGCTTTATCGTAGATGTTTGCAGATAGCATTGGGAAGTTAGCCCAGTCGATCTGCTTTTGTAATACGTCTAAAGAGTTATCAAACTCGTGGTTACCCAATGCCATGGCATCGTAACCAATTTTGTTCATACCTTTAAAATCAGGTTCTGCGTCCTGAAGGTCTGACTCTGGAACACCCGTGTTGATGTCACCGCCAGATAGAAGCAACACGCTACCGCCTTCTGCTTCAACTTCTGAACGAAGTTGGTCAACTAGCGTTTTACGTGCAGACATGCCGTATTCGCCATATTTATTCTGCCAGAAACGACCATGGTTATCGTTTGTGTGAAGAATCGTTAGCTTGTAAGTTTCGTCTTGGTTCCAATCATGAGCTGATTGAGACGCACACCCAGCTAGAGTAGCTAGAATTGCAGCACTTAGTGCTGTCTTTAGAATAAGGCGTTGCTTCATTGTCATACCTTTGAACTTTTTAGGGAATCCACTGCTTTTTATAATCTATTGCGACCCCTTTCCTGGAGTTCGAACAATAAGACTTCAACATGACTAATCTTAAATTAACATTCTAGATGTAACACGACGATTTCATATTTATGTCGAATTGGTCACGCATAGGTCAACAGTTAAGTGTAACAAAATTATGAGATTACACTCAAACTTCCCCTGCATCACAAGCAATCGTTTACTTACAAAGTGTGATGAATATCAGTAATTTACTGCAAACAGGACTGACCTAACACTCATATAAGAGTTTCTTAGGTAATAACCCGCCACGTTAACAACTCTTTAAATGAACGGTTTATGTTCGGCTGCTTTTACGAGATTAAAAAAAGCCCAATTCAGAGAACTGGGCTTTCTTAGATCAACTTTGTTAAATAACGTTTCCGTTACTTCACATCCATCTCAATTATTTAATATCAATATGCTCAAAGCCTTTGATAAGGTCATCAAGTGCTTTCATCTGCTTCAAGAACGGCTCTAGTTTGTCTAGAGGTAGCGCAGATGGGCCATCACAACGAGCTTGGTCTGGGTTTGGGTGAGCTTCAATGAACAGACCCGCAATACCCGTAGCAAGACCCGCTTTAGCAAGTTCAACCGTTTGCTCACGACGACCGCCAGATGCAGCACCTGATGGGTCACGCATTTGTAGAGAGTGCGTCACGTCGAAGATGATTGGGCTACCGTTTGAAGACTTCTTCATTACGCCAAAGCCAAGCATATCCACAACAAGGTTATCGTAACCCATGCAAGCGCCACGCTCACAAAGGATGATGTTGTCATTACCGCACTCAGCGAACTTATCAACGATGTTGCCAACTTGATTCGGGCTCATGAACTGAGGCTTCTTCACGTTGATTACTGCGCCAGTCTTAGCCATTGCTTCAACAAGATCAGTTTGACGAGCTAGGAATGCAGGTAGTTGGATTACATCAACCACATCCGCAACTGGCTGAGCTTGAGCTTCTGTGTGGATATCAGTAATGATCTTCACGCCGAAAGTATCTTTCAGCTCTTGGAAGATTTTGAGACCTTCTTCCATTCCTGGACCACGGTATGAATGAACTGAGCTGCGGTTCGCTTTATCAAAAGACGCCTTAAATACGTAAGGGATGCCCAGCTTCTCGGTTACTTTTACATAGTGCTCACAGATCTGCATAGCAAGATCACGAGATTCAAGAACGTTCATGCCTCCAAATAGCGTAAATGGCTTGTCGTTAGCAATTGGCATATCGCCAATGTGAACTGTTTTTTGTTCCATCATATTCTCTCTAAATAATTATTAATTAGTGAACTACCACTGTCTTTTCGTTCATGACGTTCACTTGAGATTTCAGTAACTCAGATGCAGGGTCATCTGGGCATTGGTCGATAAAGTATTGATAATCGGTTGCGGCCACTTGGTGACAGTCTAGCTGCTGATAGATAAAACCGCGGTCACGGATTTCATACGGATCATCCGGCACAAACGTTAACGCAAGATCGGTACACTTCAATGCAAGTGTATAACGCTCTTCTCGCAGCAGTGCACTCTTGAGCAGGGCTAACCACTTACCAATAATCGTTGGGTGGTCGGCGACTTCTAGGTGCTCAGGTTTCACCTTAGCTAATGGGCCATCATGGCCAATTAGCCATGCTCGCAGCGTTTGTTCGCCAACGTACTCACCGTTATAAGGGTTAATGTAGGCCGCAGCTTGCCCGTACCAACTTACTTTAAGTAAGAATTGAGTCGGAAAAGAGACGCCCTCTACAGGAAAGCCTAGCTTGCGACCTAGAAAAAGAAAGATCGCCCCCAGACTCACTGGAATGCCTTTCTTTCTCTCGAGCACTTTATCGATAAACGCGTTTTCCGATGAGAAGTAAGCGTCTTTATCGCCTGCGAAGCCCCACTCATAAAAGAATAGTCGAATAAAAGATTCAAACTTCTGTTGCTCGTCGGTTTCATTAACCAAAGCAAACTCAGCGTCTTTTAACAATCTCGCCAGTTCTTGCTCAGCCCAGCTGTCTTGAGTTTCTGGGTTAATCGCTTTATTTAAGATCAATGCACCTTCAGCTAACTCTAGCTGGTCAAAGTCTTCATCAAAAAATTCGTACATACGTAACTAACCGAAATAAGGAGATAATTAACCGAAAAATGTTGGTGTCTTCGTCATTGCAATTTTGCCTGCCATCGCTAACCAGCCAAGTGCACCAAAGAAAGAGAAAACTCTCAATAGCTTGTTTTTACCCAACTTAAGTGCAAAGAAGCCCAGTGCGATGTAAGCCATAACACAAGTTAGTTTTTCGGTTAACCATGGCGCTGCTGGTGTAAATGGAATAAAGCCAGTGATAAAAATCAAACCAATACCCGATAGCAGTAGCAACGAGTCATTGATATGAGGGAAACGCTGCAAGAAAGGATGCTTAAGCTTTGGTGAGTTAACCATCATCAGAGCGAAACGAATCGAAAGAAGTAGCGCGCTTATAACAATCGTTAGTAGGTGAAAATGTTTTAAACCTTCGTACATGGTATTCCTTTATATTTTTATATGTGCTTTCGTTAACACGAGCCAAACAATACCCGTTAATGCCCTGTATTTCTGCGTTAATTCTCTGTATTTCCGCGTTAAATGCATTATCGAGTTAAGTGTATTGTCGAGTTAAAGGTATCAATTTAGCAAGTTCATCATCTATTGCTCACAAGATGATTAACAGCAGCCTATGAGCAGTAACGACCCAATGTCACTCGGTCATTACCACCGTAATCTTTTTCTGTAACCACATCCAAGTAGCCCAGTTGTTGCATTATCTCACGTACCGCTAAGCCTTGGTCATAGCCGTGTTCAAATGCTAGCCAGCCTTCGTTTTCTAAAAAACCGCGTGCGTTTTCAGAAATGTATCGAATATCAGCTAAACCTTTCTCTTCAGCAACTAACGCGGTAATCGGTTCAAAACGCACGTCACCTTGAGATAAGTGAGAATCGTTCTTCTCAATGTAAGGTGGGTTAGAAACAATCAGAGAGAATTTCACAACGCCTTCAGAGCTCAAAGGCTCAAACCAACTACCATGCAAAAAAGTCGCATTGGTGATGTTGAGACGCTGTGCATTCTCTGTCGCAAGCTGCTGCGCTTCAGGGCGAAGATCAATACCCGTCACCTGTCGATTCGGCATCTCAGACGCCAATGCTAACGCGATAGCACCTGTACCTGTCCCTAAATCGAGAATCGCGCCTTGCTTGCCAAAGGTTTTATCCAACGCTACTTCAACCAAACGCTCGGTATCTGGGCGTGGGATTAATGTAGAAGGGGAAACTTTTAACGGCAGTGACCAAAACTCACGCTCACCGATAATGTAAGCCACAGGCTCACCGGTTAAGCGACGTTTTAGAAGGGCATTGAATTCAGACTCTTGCTCAGAGGTGAGATGCTTCTCAGGCCAAGTCAGTAGGTAAGATCTTGGTTTATCTAAGGCGTGACAAAGCAGTACCGCGGCATCAATAGAGGGTGATGTGTTATCACCCTCTTGAAGCTTTACGATTGCTGCTTTTAAAGCACTTTCAACCGTATATGCTGACTGCATACTGGTTAGTTGTTCTCTGCAAGTGCAGCAAGCTGATCGGCTTGGTGCTCTTGAAGTACAGGATCAAGCAAGCTTTGCATGTCACCTTCAAGTACTTCGTTAAGACGGTAAATTGTAAGGTTGATACGGTGATCCGAAACACGGCCTTGTGGGTAGTTGTACGTACGAATACGGTCACTACGGTCACCCGAACCTAGTAGGTTACGACGTGTATCAGAAACCGCTGCCGCGCGGCGCTCTTCTTCTGCTTGAACAATACGAGCAGCAAGAACAGCCATCGCTTTCGCTTTGTTTTTATGCTGAGAACGCTCGTCCTGACACTCTACTACTGTACCCGTTGGTAAGTGAGTAATACGGATTGCTGAATCCGTGGTGTTAACGTGCTGACCACCCGCGCCTGATGCACGGAAAGTATCAATTTTAAGGTCGCCCGCTTTGATTTCTGGAAGATCCGCTTCTGGGATCTCAGGCATAACCGCAACCGTACATGCTGACGTGTGAACACGGCCTTGAGATTCGGTTTCAGGTACACGTTGTACACGGTGACCGCCTGACTCAAACTTCATGGTGCCGTAAACAGCGTCGCCACTAACCTTAGCGATCATCTCTTTGTAGCCGCCTTGCTCAGAAGCATTGCTGCTCATGATTTCAACACGCCAACCTTTCTTCTCAGCAAACTTAGAGTACATACGGAACAGGTTGCCCGCGAAGATACCTGCTTCATCACCACCCGCACCTGCGCGGATTTCTAGGAAACAGTTACGCTCATCGTTTGGATCTTTTGGAATAAGAAGAATCTGTAGCTCATCAGTCAGACGCTCAATTGCTGCTTTCGCATCTTTGATTTCATCTTGAGCCATTTCACGCATTTCTGCGTCGTCTTCGTTTGCCATCTCTTCAGCAGCTTCTAGATCTTCTTTCGCTTGCTGGTATGACTGGAAGCAAGCTGTCACTTCTTCAAGTTGAGAGTATTCTTTCGAAAGTGCACGGAATTTGTCTTGATTCCCGATTACATCTGGATCACCAAGTAGATGTTGAACTTCTTCATAGCGTTCAACAAGTGTTTCAAGCTTTACTAGAATCGAGGCTTTCATAATGTCTTATCTTGTTGGAGGTCTAATATTATTGAGGGTTTTCTAAGCCCAAACTCTGTCTAATGACCATTAATTTTGCAGGTTCTCCTTGCTCAGCTGCACTTTGAAGTGCGCGCGTTGGAGCATGGATCAATTTGTTTGTGAGCTTATTGCTGAGCTCGAGTAAAACTTTTTCAGGGTCACCGCCAGCGGCAAGCGATTGTAAACTTTTACTTAATAATTCTTCGCGGATTTCGTTAGCCGATTTACGGTAATCTCGAATACTGTCTACCGCTTGTAAAGAGCGCATCCAACTCATGAACGCGGCACTTTCTTCACTGACGATCGCTTCAGCTTGAATCGCTTCAACTTTACGTTGTTCGATATTGCCATCAACAATCGACTGCAAATCATCAACCGAATAAAGGTAGGCATCATTTAGATCACCAACCTGCGATTCCACATCACGTGGAACGGCAATATCAACCAATAACATCGGCTGATGCTTTCTTGTTTTTAGAGCAGTCTCAACCATACCCTTACCGATAATAGGCAATGGACTTGCGGTTGAGCTAATTACGATGTCCGCTCGATGAAGATGATCAGGGATCTCATTCAAGCTGATCACTTCAGCACCAAATTCTTCTGCTAGCCCTAGAGCACGTTCTCGAGTTCGGTTCGCCACAATCATTTTTGTACAGCCATTCGCCGAAAGGTGCTTAGCCACCAGCTCAATGGTTTCACCCGCACCAACCAGTAACACGGTTGAATCTGCGATGGATTCAAAAATATGCTTGGCTAAGGTACAGGCTGCGTAAGCTACAGAAACCGCGCTTCCGCCGATTTCAGTTTCAGTTCGAACACGCTTCGCAACAGAAAATGATTTCTGGAATAGTTTTTCCATTGAAGCATCAACGGATTTGTTCTCTCGCGAGTCCGTATACGCTTGCTTCACCTGACCTAAGATCTGCGGTTCACCCAAGACTAAAGAGTCCAAACCACAAGCAACGCGCATTAAGTGTTTAATCGCGGCTTGCTCTTCATGGATATAAAGGCTTGGCTTTAGCTCTTCTGGGCTAACTTGATGGAAAACCGACAACCAATCGATGAGTTTGTTTTTAGCCACGCCTTTAACGTCGCAATACACTTCAGTTCGATTACAGGTAGAAAGTATGACACTTCCATTCACGTGTGCATTTGCGTTAAGTTGCTTGAGTGCCTCAGATAATTTATCTGGACCAAAAGCGACTTTTTCTCGCAATTCAACCGACGCTGTATTGTGATTGATACCTACGGCAAGCAAAGACATGTATCAGAAGTTCTCGATCAGGGAATGGAAACAAGGGGCGAATTTTACTTGATGCATGGCTCTATTTAAAGAGCAAGCGGGATTTGTTTTCCTGAGTTCGTGAATTCAATGCTATAGTTGAAGCGTTTTTTAGATAAATTTGAACAAGTTGTGAGCAAATATGAGCAAACTTCGTAGAATCACGTCTCTTATTTTTATGACCATAATTATGGTGGGTTGCTCGTCTATACCTGAACAACCGACCAGTGTTGAGTGGCAAAGTCACCAAAACCGACTTCTACAGATAGAAAACTACCAAGCCTCGGGCAAGCTCGCCTACATTTCTCCAGAGCAGCGCCAAAGCCTAAATTTCATTTGGAAACATTCACCAAATCAAAGTCAATTAAGGCTCACTACTTTTCTCGGTCAAACTGCACTGAACCTAACCATAGATCCATCGGGTGCAAAAGTCGTGACCTATGGCGATCAAGTATTTACTCATGCGAGCGCTTCAGTCTTGGTTGAGCAGCTGACAGGTTTACAGATCCCTATTGATCACCTGCCACAATGGTTCCTTGGCATTCCAGACCAAGCCGATAGCTACCAATTGAACACGACCAACACGCTTGAATCTCTCACCAAACAAGTCAGCAACCAATTATGGACACTGAGTTTTGCTAACTATCGCAATACAGAGATGCCGAATAAGCAACTATCGGGTGAAGACAACACTAAGGTAGAGATAATCCCACTCCCTACTCGATTGTCATTCAAGCAAGACAATAACAAAATCAACATTGTAGTTTCGAAGTGGACACTGAAAAGATGATAACAACGCCAACCCATTGGCCTTCTCCGGCTAAACTGAATTTATTTCTCTATATCACTGGTCGACGTGACAATGGCTATCACGAACTTCAAACTTTATTTCAGTTTGTCGATTTTGGTGATGAACTGACGGTTACCGCAAACTCAGAAACTAGCTCGATAACAATCACACCAGAAATCCCTGGGGTAGCACTTGAAGACAACCTGATCTGGAAAGCCGCTACTGCGCTACAGCAATATACCTCAACCTGTTTCGGTGCCGATATTGAACTCAAGAAAGTACTGCCTATGGGTGGCGGTATTGGCGGAGGCTCTTCAAATGCAGCAACCGTGTTGGTCGCTCTGAATTATTTATGGCAACTCAACCTGTCAGACGATCAACTCGCCGAGATCGGTTTGAAGCTTGGTGCTGACGTTCCTGTCTTCGTTCGAGGCCACGCCGCCTTTGCTGAAGGGGTTGGAGAACAATTGTCACCAGCTAATCCGGATGAAAAATGGTATCTAGTCGCCAAACCTCAAGTGAGCATAGCAACTGCAGACATATTCAAACATTCAGAATTAACTCGAAATACGCCAAAGCGAGCGCTAGCAACGCTTCTAGAGCAAGAATACGTAAACGATTGCGAAAAAATTGTGCGAATGCTGTACCCAGAGGTTGATAAGCAACTTTCATGGCTGCTACAATACGCGCCGTCGAGATTGACTGGTACAGGTTCGTGCGTTTTTGCTGAATTTAACAGCAAAAAAGAAGCCGAATTGGTGCGAGAACAACTGCCTGACACAGTTTCCGCTTTCGTAGCGAAAGGAAGAAACATTTCTCCTTTAAAAGAAACTCTGGCTGAATACCAATCAGCCCACCCACAATCTATTTAAAACTGGACGCAACCCGAGGTTTCCACCGTGCCTGATATGAAGCTATTTGCTGGTAACGCAACACCTGAACTAGCCCAACGTATTGCTGATCGTCTATACATCTCTCTTGGCGATGCTACTGTAGACCGTTTTTCTGATGGCGAAGTCGCTGTTCAAATCAATGAAAACGTTCGTGGTAGCGATGTATTCCTGATTCAATCAACTTGTGCACCAACCAATGACAACCTAATGGAATTGGTGGTAATGATTGACGCAATGCGCCGTGCTTCAGCTGGCCGTATTACTGCTGTAATCCCTTACTTCGGTTATGCCCGTCAAGATCGTCGTGTACGTTCTGCTCGTGTGCCAATTACTGCAAAAGTTGTTGCAGATTTCCTTTCTAACGTTGGCGTTGACCGCGTTCTTACTATCGACCTACACGCAGAGCAAATCCAAGGCTTCTTCGATGTACCAGTTGATAACATCTTCGGTACTCCAGTTCTTCTAGAAGACATGGCTAACCGTGGCCTAGAAAACCCAGTTGTGGTTTCTCCAGACCTTGGTGGTGTTGTACGTGCTCGTGCAACGGCTAAAGCGCTAGGTGATGTTGACATCGCTATCGTTGATAAGCGTCGTCCACGTGCTAACGTTTCTGAAGTAATGAACCTAATCGGTGATGTTGAAGGCCGTGACTGTGTTATCGTTGATGACATGATCGATACAGGTGGCACACTATGTAAAGCAGCTGAAGCGCTTAAAGAGCGCGGTGCTAAGCGTGTATTCGCTTACGCAACTCACGCTGTTTTCTCTGGTACTGCTGCGAACAACATCAAGAACTCTGTTCTAGACCAAGTTATCGTAACGGATTCAATCTCTCTATCTCCAGAGATGGCTGCGACTGGTAAAGTGACAACACTTAGCCTTTCTCGCATGCTTGCTGAAGCGATTCGTCGTATCAGCAATGAAGAATCAATCTCAGCGATGTTCAACTAATCAGAGCTAAATAGCTTTGCTTTAGAAACACACGAGAGAAAAACATTAAGCACTTCATTCAATGAAGTGCTTTTTTTATGTCTGAGTAATATTGCACAGCTAGTTATCACAAACAGGAATAATCGCGCAGCTATCAGCTAGCTCGCACCTTTTTCATAAACTGTGATATCATACGGCGCTTTTTGAAATCCCAAGAGAGATCCATACCTTGAGCCAACAAATAAAACTTCTCGTTGGACTGGCTAATCCAGGTCCAGAATACGCCAAAACTCGCCACAACGCGGGTGCTTGGGTAGTTGAAGAATTAGCGCGTGTACATAACGTGACACTAAAGAACGAACCAAAGTTCTTTGGCCTAACGGGTCGTATCATGGTTCACGGTGAAGATCTTCGTTTGCTGATCCCAACTACTTTTATGAACTTGTCAGGCAAAGCAGTTGCAGCCTTAGCAAAGTTCTACCAAATTAAACCTGAAGAGATCATGGTCGCTCACGACGAGTTAGATCTGCCTCCTGGTATTGGAAAGTTTAAAAAAGGTGGTGGTCATGGTGGACATAATGGTCTGAAAGACATCATCAGCAAACAGGGTAACAATAAAGAATTCTATCGTCTTAGATTAGGCATTGGCCATCCAGGACACAAAGATAAAGTTGCAGGTTATGTATTAGGCAAAGCTCCTCAAAAAGAGCAAGAGTGTATCGAGGCCGTCGTTGACGAATCGGTTCGCAGCCTAGACATCTTATTGAAAGATGGCCTACCAAAAGCACAAAATCGCTTACATACGTTCAAAGCAGAATAAGGTTTATATCATGGGTTTTAAATGTGGCATCGTTGGTCTACCAAACGTTGGTAAGTCAACTCTGTTTAACGCACTGACTAAAGCAGGCATCGAAGCAGCAAACTTTCCATTTTGTACGATCGAACCAAACACAGGTATCGTTCCGGTTCCAGATCTACGCTTAGATGCATTAGCAAAAATTGTTAATCCACAGAAGATCCTTCCAACGACAATGGAATTCGTAGATATCGCGGGCCTAGTAGCTGGCGCATCTAAAGGTGAAGGTCTTGGTAACAAATTCCTAGCTAACATCCGTGAAACTGACGCTATCGGTCACGTTGTGCGCTGCTTTGAAAATGAAAACATTGTTCACGTTGCTGGCAAAGTATCTCCAATCGAAGATATCGAAGTGATCAACCTTGAACTTGCACTGGCTGACTTAGACAGCTGTGAGCGTGCAATTCAACGTAACGCGAAGAAAGCAAAAGGCGGCGACAAAGACGCTAAATTCGAAATCACTGTACTAGAAAAGCTACTTCCAGTTCTAACAGAAGGTGGGATGGCGCGTACTGTTGAACTTGGCAAAGAAGAAGCGGCAGCAATCGGCTACCTAAACTTCCTAACGCTTAAGCCAACAATGTACATCGCAAACGTTGCAGAAGATGGTTTTGAAAATAACCCATACCTAGACGCTGTTCGTGAATACGCTGAAAACGAAAACAACGTAGTTGTTGCTGTTTGTGCAGCAATCGAATCTGAGCTTTCTGAACTTGACGACGAAGATCGCGAAGAGTTCCTAGCGGATATGGGTATCGAAGAGCCAGGTCTTAACCGAGTGATCCGCTCTGGTTACGAACTACTGACTCTTCAAACTTACTTCACAGCTGGCGTTAAAGAAGTTCGTGCTTGGACAATCCCTGTAGGTGCAACTGCGCCACAAGCAGCGGGTAAGATCCACACAGACTTCGAGAAAGGTTTCATCCGTGCTGAAGTTGTTGGATTTGATCACTTCATCGAATTTAACGGTGAGAGCGGAGCGAAAGACGCAGGTAAATGGCGCCTTGAAGGTAAAGAATACATTGTTAAAGATGGTGACGTTGTTCACTTCCGCTTCAACGTATAATTCTGATTAAACATCTAGAAAAAAGGCCAGTGAATTCACTGGCCTTTTTGTTTTTCCCCTTTCTAAATTCCCCCTCATCAGAAACTTAACTTCCTATATATATCGCCTTTTTGACCTGTTTTTTGTCGACAAATACGCCTCTTTGCCTAAAAAGAAACCGAACAGATGTTTATTCGCGATTTATTCAAAAAAAAAGTTGACGGGTTTCGCTCAACTACGCATAATGCGCCCCGTTCACAACGAAGCGGCAACGTCTCGAAATGAACGACAATTTGGAAATGGCTACTTAGCTCAGTT
>NZ_JBFRSX010000129.1:0-1553 GCF_041473835.1 Vibrio sp. 10N.222.55.A1
CTGGGTTGTCGTTGTCTTGGTGGAGGTCATAGTTGATGCAACCGTCTTCAGCGCGAGTGACGTCGATTAATTTCAACAGCTCTGCTTTTACCAGTTCGATTTTGTCTTCATTGGCCACGATGTTTGCAACGATAGTTAGCTTAGTCATAGTGTGTTCCTTTGTATGGAGTTGAAGCAGCTGATGGTGTGCTGCGTTGTTGGTTTGGGTGTATATTACGGTGATTATTGCAAAGTAAAAACAGTCTAGAAATTGATTTATTATCAAATTTAGTTTGAGAATTGATTTTTAAGTCTGACCATAAAGAGGGAATTAGATCGCGTTGTGTGGTGATGTGCACGGTGTTTATCTATTTGTTTTTGATAATAATTCAAATAATACCGCGTTTTTACCGTGTAAAATTTGCCGTAGGATGGCCAAATCAATTTCAATTCATTGGATAAATAGCCATGTCACAGATACATTTTCAACAGGGCCCAATACGCCCACCATCAGAAGCAGACAGTTTGCTTATCAGAACCACACAAGGGTGCCCGTGGAATAAATGTAAGTTCTGCACCCTTTTTGAAGGCATGGAGTTCTCTATTCGTCCGGTTGAAGATATTAAGCGTGATATCTGGGCGGCGAGGGCGTTTTATAAAAACAGAACCTTTGATAGCTGTTTTTTGCAAGATGGCGACTCATTCGCCATGGAAACCCAAGACTTACTTGACGTGCTCAATACACTGAAAGAGGCTTTTCCGGAGCTTAAACAGATCAGCTCTTATGGCCGGGCGCAGACCATGACTAAAAAATCGCCAGCGGAGATGAAAGCAATCTGCGATGCTGGGCTAAACATGCTTTACTGCGGTATGGAGTCGGGATCTATCGAGGTTCTAAAACTGATGAAAAAGGGGATCACCCCGAAATCAATCTTGAAGTCAGCCGAATATGCCAAGCAAGCGGGTATGAAAATGATGACCTTCATTATCCTTGGCTTAGGTGGAAAAGAACTGTCAGAGCAACATATCGCAGCAACGGCCGAGCTACTGAATCAAATCAACCCAGACGAAATTCGCATACTCTCGCTGGCGGTTAAATCGGGAACTGAATTGGATGAGTTAGTACAAAACGGCCAATTTACACCACTAACAGAGCGAGAGATGCTTGAAGAACAATATCAGCTTATCAGCAAGCTAGACGGCATAACGGGTAATTATGGCAACTTCCATGGCATCAATGTATTGACGGAACTTAATGGACAATTACCACAAGATAAAGAGACATTTTTGCGCACCATTGAGCACTTTATGATGATGAGTGAAAACGACCAGAATAACTTTGTTTTAGGTCGCCGCATGCACTATTACGCCACACTGAGTGATATGCGAAATCAGCTTATGTATGACAGCGTACAAAAAGAACTAGACCGAATTAAGCTGCAAAATCTTGGCAATCTTGACGATATTTTCTATCAACTCCGCCAACGTATGATCTAATAGTAAGGAACAGCGCAATGATAAACAATCTAGATAATTGGACGATTCAAAATGAAAACCCCAGGGCGGGAGCATAC
>NZ_JBFRSX010000130.1:0-858 GCF_041473835.1 Vibrio sp. 10N.222.55.A1
TTTCCGCTAGAACATAAAAGCTCTGATAAAGGGCTTTTTTAATATCCTCAGATCCAAAGACACCTTCAGCCTTCGAATGTTTATACACCTCGAAAACATATCGAATACTCGAAATCCCCTACGCGCCCTCTATGTCCCTCCAGCCCATCACTCTGAATTCTCCTTCACCCGACTCTATAGCAGCTACTGCATATGCTTTTCTCAGCATAAAAAGCATCGACTTATTCCCAAATGATGACAAAACCCGAACAATTGTAAATTTATTGTAAAAATTTCTTTGTTGGCATTATTTTTATGTATAGGATTGTCAGTAGGACTTGGTAGTCCGAATACCATAGTCTTATTGGTGCACATACCAAAAGGATATCCATATAAAGCAAGATCAGTACTTATATTTATTTCGTTTTTCGACCTAGCTACAGCCGTTTATGTTGCCGTCGAATGAAGTAGATATACCGCTGAAATATACAAATCAAATAGAAAACAAACACAACAGCAACAAACATAATTTATTAAAAAGACAGGGACAACCATGAAAAACATACGTGAATTATTTTTTGGGTTTATATTATTGTTTAGTTCCAGTGCATTTGCAGAAGAAGGATCATTTAACCAAGCTATCAGCAACTTAAGTCAAAGTGTTGATGGTTTTTTCAACGAATACACAGGTTGGTTCGTTGGGCTGATATTTAAAAGTGTACCGATTGGTGAAGCTAACTTCCCAGTGATTGTTGGCTGGCTGTTGCTCGCTGCGATCATCTTCACTGTTTATTTTGGCTTTGTTCAATTTAAACGTGTCGGCATGGCGATAGACATTATCAAAGGTAAGTATACCGATCCTCATAGACAGAACCTTAA
>NZ_JBFRSX010000131.1:0-2583 GCF_041473835.1 Vibrio sp. 10N.222.55.A1
TTATAGAAGCTAACACTGTTAAGGAAAATTTCAAATATGGACAACAAATCTGAAATCGAACCAAGTAATGATAAAGCGACAAAGTCAGGTGCACCAAAATTACCAGAATTTGAAATAAAAGATTATTCAAAAATCCCTCAACGAACACACAAATATCCTGCATCTGAACGTGCAAAAAAAATTGTTCGAGATTCTATGGCTATTGACAGCCTTTTTTCCGGTCTTTGGCCCTCTCAATGGTCTTCACCTGAAGCACCAGAATTCCATGATGAAATGGACAAGTGCAAAGCCGCTGGATTCAAGGTACTAGCAGCATGTCCTTCCGCAGACTCGTTAGATGCCTCGGTTGAAGGCATTATGAAAGGCGCTCAGTTCTACCTAAGCAAAATGAAAGAACGCCCAGACGACTATATGATGATCCGCACTACCAAAGATATTGATGAAGCGGTAAAACAAAACAAATTGGGTATTTACTTCACTCACCAAGGTACTCAAATATTTGGTGGTGATGTTGATCGCGTAGGACTATGGCGTGAGATGGGCTATGGTTACTGTTTATTGGCATATAATCAACGTAATGATGTGGGTGATGGCTGCTTCGAAATTGAGAACCGTGGTCTAACTGAATATGGAAAAAAACTTGTCGACGCTTATAACCGATACGGTATGCCTGTTGATGTAAGCCATACTGGCGAACGAACCTCCTTAGATGCGATTGAACGCAGTAGCCAACCTGTCATTTCTTCGCATTCAGGTGCGAAAGCCATTGCCGATTATCAGAGAAGCCTTTCTGACGTTGTGATTAAAGGTGTTGCGGCAACCGGTGGGGTTTGCTCAATAAATATGGTGGCTGCCTTTATGGATACATCTAACCCAGATATATTGACGACTGAACAATTATTTCGACATATTGATTATATGGTCAACTTAGTCGGTATAGACCACGTTGGCTTCGGTTCAGACTATATCCCGAACATCAATTTTACAGCGTCTATTATTCAAACACCAATGGGGCAGAACGTATTCCCTGATGGTGGCTATAGTGCCGCTGTAGGAGCAAAAGGGTTTCCTACCCCAGCACCATATCAAATTGTTGCAGCTCTAATTGATACCATGCTTGAAAATGGATACTCAGAAGAAGACTGCAGCAAGTTCTTAGGTGGCAACATGTACCGAGTATTTGATCAAGTCTGGGTATAAGAAGTTTATTAAATTTACTCAATAATTAGCACTTCTAACATCTCGTTTAGAAGTGCTTTTTTAATCGCTTCGAATGAGACTGCAGTTTATGACTGCTCCTAACTTGTTATTGTCCAAAAGCTTCTCAGATTGAATTTTTACCCGTGGCACTTTCTAATTCAGAAGTGCCCCAAAATCAGTTACGTCAGTATGAGATCACACTTGCTCATATCACTGATGGCTTCAATTTTCTCATAGCAGTAAAGTGTCCATAAGTCTCAGGCCATACCAGTTCCGAGTTTAAACTAATCGCCGATACGTTTTGTTGCTCGTTATGCGGAGAGTTAGTGTGTCAACTTTATTCAAATTTCAAAGCTGTTCTATGAAGGTTAAAGTACTCATCGTGCTCTCTCTATTTTCGCCGCAAGTCCTAGCACGGGGTTACCATTACTTTACGGGAAATTCCGCATCTGGAGGGGGCGTTGGATATTTAGAAGGCACCGCCGCAATTATTGGCCTTTTTTGTACCTGGAAGTTATTGGAAGGGGCTGTAACTTTCTTTTGCGAAGGTCATGGATGGAGAAAACTTGTATCTCCAGCTTTGGTCATAGGCTTGTTCTTAGTTAATGATGTGTCTAAGCAAAGTGAAACTCCAAGGCTTTTACATATATTTTTGTTGTTGGTTTACATTTGTGCCTCAATTTATATTTTCTCTAAGCTCTCTGAATCTAATAAAAGAAATAGATAAGCTTAGAAGGTAACACTAACAAGACACTTAGCTGGGCTGCCTGTTCCTTATATGTGAAGCGTTACTCAACCTGCCGCTCTAAGATGAAATTTCCCCATCCCTTCTTAGATTCATTTCCCTATGCAAAAAGTTGCCCTCCTATTCGCATTTGGAAATATTATCCAAGATTTCCATTTCTAAAGTTAGACTGTATAAGAATTAATTTATATCCTACAAGTGTAAACCAAGTTACTCAAAGGTTTATAGGATTTTATTTGTTTAATCGAAAGCTCTGTATTTTTCCCGATAAAATACTCAAGCAGGAACATAGCTTTCCATGGTAAAATAGAGATATATAAAAAATTACGAAGGGACTATTAGCTCATCCAGTAAAAAATCAACATCCGCACATTAAATTCAGATATAATAGAAATAGACAGCCATAAGTCTTAATCATATTTCTTCTTCACACTCCATTTATTCATCTATTAATCAGTATCACTTCTGATTGATTTTGCACATCTTAAGCTTTAAAAATAATAAGGAGGTACATGATGTAGCTTTTGCATAGGCGTATTGCGGCCTTTAACTACCAAAACATGCAACATCAAAAAATTTTAATAACACAATAGTATCGCTTTTCTGCCTTGGTTGTGGAGCAGGGCGGGATCGCACTT
>NZ_JBFRSX010000132.1:0-1312 GCF_041473835.1 Vibrio sp. 10N.222.55.A1
TGTCTCGTCCTAAAATACGTTGACAGTATTTCTACTAAGCCAACAGCATCAGCTGTTGGCTTTTTTCATGCACCTCATTTGGAGTTTTCATCCTGAGACTAAGGTGCGGCCTCATATTGTTATAGGTACTTATAGACTCTTTTACTAGTTGTTTAAGCTCTCCGAGGTTTTTACACTTATTAAGTAAGAACTCTTGTTTCAGTATTCCATTTACTCTCTCTGCTAATGCATTTTGATAGCAGTCATAACCGTCTGTCATCGAGGGGCTTATGCCGCTACTTTTCAACTTATCTTGATAAACACCGGAGCAATACTGGAGACCACGATCAGAGTGATGGATACACGAACGATGATATTGACGCCCCTTAATAGCCATATCTAGCGCTTTCACAACATCCGTCGCCTTCATTTCGTTGCTCAGCTCGTAGCCCATAATTTTCCGACTAAACGCATCAGTTACCAATGAGAGATAGTGAATGCCTTCATCTGATTGGATATAGGTAATATCACTTACTAACACACCCTCTGGAGTGCATGGTTTGTAGTTCTTTAATAAGTTCGGATGTTTTTTCATCCAATGCTTACTGTTTGTCGTTTTCGTAAAACTACGTTTAGGTCTTACCAATAACCGTTCATCACGTAAGTAGTTGAAAAGAGCATCCCGACCTAACTTGATACCTTGTTCTTGCAACTTTGGCTTAAGTAAAAAGTAGAGCTTTCTAGTGCCAACCCGAGGCATATAACGTCTAATATCCAACACCATTTGTTTGATGGGTTTAAGTTCCAACTGGCGAAGAACAGCTCGCTTTTCTCGTTGATAAACGCTTTGTCTCGTTATCCCGCATAGCTTACATACTCGAACTAAACTTATTCCTTCTTGTTCTTGAAGGCTTCTTGCTCCTTGGTGAGATACTTTTTTCTGAGGCTAGTTCCGTGTTCAGCATCAAGAATATCAACCACTCTATTTAAAAAGAGATTCTTGATTTTTTCGTCTTCCAGCTCTTTCTCAAGACGCTTTATTTTCTGTGCTGGTGACTCTTTAGGCTTAGTTGATTGGTGCATGGTATTCATCCTTGGAGTTTGCGCCCAATTCATCTTACCGTGCTTTCGAAGCCAAGTTAAAACAGTTGAACGGCCTTGGATACCATAAATGGTTTGGGCTTGTTTATATGTCATATCGCCTCTTTCTACAGCGGCGACGACCTGTAATTTAAAGCCTAGTGTGTAATCACGCTGAGTGCGCTTAACGTAGGTATTATTTGAAGTAGCCATAATTCGTCCTCAATGTGTAAACACATTTCAGGACGGGACA
>NZ_JBFRSX010000133.1:0-305 GCF_041473835.1 Vibrio sp. 10N.222.55.A1
CAAGATAATGCGTTTACACCGGATTCGATTACTGGCACCAATGGTGACCTGACTATTGATGCTAATGGGCATTGGACATTCACCGCCAACAGCGCGTTTAACCAATTGAATGTCGGCGATAAGGTCGAAGAGACCTTCACGGTGTCGTCCATCGATGGCACCCCTTCGACGATCAAGGTCACGATTAATGGCACTAACGACGCCGCTACTGTCAGCAGTGCGACCGTCGCTATCGATGAAACCGACAAAGCGGTAACAACCTCAGGCACCCTAACCAGTACCGACGTAGATAACCCAGACAATGC
>NZ_JBFRSX010000134.1:0-835 GCF_041473835.1 Vibrio sp. 10N.222.55.A1
GATCACAGGTGCTGCTAACACGACCACCTACCAAGGCGCAGCTGACGTGAGCGGAACGCCAATCTTCACATTAGTGCTGACTGATGACGGTGCTTATACGTTTACTTTACTTGGTCCTCTCAATCACGCTACGACACCAAATAACCTCGATACATTAACAATACCGTTTGATGTTGTGGCCGTTGATGGTGACGGCGATGATTCTAACCAATATGTATTGCCAATCGAGGTGCTCGATGATGCGCCAGTAATGAGTGCGCCAACGGGTGAAACAGTTGTCGATGAAGACGATCTTACTGGTATTGGTTCAGATCAATCTGAAGATACCATTATTAATGGGTTATTCACGGTTGATGAAGGTGCCGATGGCGTTGTGAAGTATGAACTGGTCGATGAAGATTTGGTTCTTACTGGCTTAACCTCCGATGGAGAAAGCTTAGAGTGGCAAGCTGTTTCACAAAATGGCACAACATTTACTTACGTTGCTCAAACAGCAACGAGTAATGAAGCGGTGTTCGAGATTATTTTCGATACCTCGGATAATAGCTATCAATTCGAATTGCTTAAACCACTTAAGCACCTTGATGGCGCGGGTGAAAACGCGATTAACCTTAACTTCTCTGTTGTAGCTGAAGATTTCGACCAAGATAAATCGAATGCGATCGATCTGAAGATCACTGTGACGGATGATGTGCCAACCATCACTGATACGACGGTTGCGAGTACGTTTGTCGTTGATGAAGGCGATTTAGGCTCTGTTGTCGCTCAGGCGGCAGGCTCGTTTGTTACCTCAGAAGGAGCAGACCAAGTAGAGGTTTACGAACTACGCAATATC
>NZ_JBFRSX010000135.1:0-5126 GCF_041473835.1 Vibrio sp. 10N.222.55.A1
ATGAAATTAATAGTTTAAAGAATAATTTAAATCATAAGAAAGTTGATCTGGCGTTATACTTTAAAAGAACAGGAACTCTAGATGATAAATCATTATATTCAGTCCCAATCTTAAAAAAAAGTGTGGCATATTGGTCTATTTCAACCTCAGAAGTTAAAAAAAATGGCCTATGGGCCTGCGTTGTGGGAACTATATACTGTAACATTTTAGAGTCAGAAAATATTCAAAATTTCCAAAAGTATATTAGTATAGATAGTGCTATGAAAAGCGTTTCATCAAAAGAAATAGATGCTGTACTAGCAAGTTATGTTACATTGAGTAAGTTTTTAAATAACTCCGATGAATTAAGTGGAAATCTACAATCACCAGATTGGGGAGGGAGTGTAAATTTGACGCTTTTTTCAAAGAAGGACAACGTCAGATTAACAAAAATTGTTGATGAAGTAGTAGGGAATTTAAGGTCAGATCGGGAAGTTTCCATTAACGATAACAACAACTATTATTACACTTTAGAAGTAAACAATAACAAATACAAAACTCGCAGTGATCATGTCATTAAGTATTCATTTGATGATGATGTATTCCCTCTTCTTTTTCGTAATCAAAGCGGTAATTTAACTGGTTATTTATATGATATATTAAAATTAATAGAAAGTAGAACTGAACTAGAGTTTAAGTACATTGCTAATGATAATGGTAAAAGTCTTGTTGAAATGCTTACTTTGGGGGATATAAATCTAATACCGTTTACTTTAAGTACCAGTGATTACTTTGGGTTGGCTAGTTCTACAAATCCGGTCATTTCATTTCGTTATTATGCATTATCTTTAGCAAAAAGTGTGTCAATTACTAGCGTGTTAGAAGGTGTTTTACTTGCACAAGGTAAAGAAAAGCTAGGAATAAAGACGCAAGTTTTTGGTGAGAGTGTTTTACTTTTTTCTAATCCTAAATCTATCTTACGAGCACTTGAGTCTGGTGAGATAAAAAAAGCTTACATAAGAGAGGACCTCGTCGACATAATTGCTTCGTCTGATGCGACAGATGATTATATCGTTGATAGGAAAGATTATAGAAGTGTGGATGCAACAATGGCCGTTTCAAATGACAATAAATTATTGTTAGAATTATTGAATAGTGCATTTAAAACATGGGATTCTAATGAGATAAACAAAATAAAGAACTCTTATGACCCCTTTAACGTTGTTTACGGAGTTGATTATAAACATTTCATCAGGATTATTGCAATATTATTTATATTGATAGCGGTAGCTGGTGTGTTAATATATTTAAGGCAGAAGAATTTAAATCTTCAATTTATAATAAAAGAAAATGATGCGAAAAATTTCGAATTAGAAAAAAACTTCCTTCAATGTGTTATTACTCAATTCCCGTCTCAAGTGTTCATATACGATGACACAGACACATTATTACTTTCTAGTTGTAAGGAGTTTCAGAGTGGACGTTGCGATAGTTGCCTTATACGTTCTACTAGCGACTCTAACGAATTTTTACAGACGAAGGAAAATAGAAGGGACGTGTTGAATAACGGTAATACTATAAATTATACTTTAGATGTAAATAACTGTGCTATGAAAATGGAAACCGTTGAATATATTTGTATGCGCATAAAAGCTAATAACAAAAACTATGTATTATCAATAATTACTGATATCACCGAAAAAAAACTCCAAGAAAGAGAATTAATAACCGCCAAAGGAAAAGCAGAAAAGGCGATATCAATACGAGATAAATTTTTAGCTTCAATGAGCCATGAGTTGAGAACTCCAATTGCAGGTATGGTTGGTCTATTGGAGATGTTGTCAAACCGAATTTCAGATGAAGAAAGTCGAGTGTTACTATCAAATGTTTCCACTTCAGCTCGCCAACTTAACGTTCTAGTTAACGATATACTTGACTTCTCAAAAATAGACGCTGGTCAATTAAAATTAGAGCCTAGGGAATGCAATATTTTACGTGAAACTGGAGAGGTTGTAAGGTTACATTTAGCTGCAGCTCGTGAAAAAGGTTTAACATTAAAATATAACTTTTCACCGACTCCTATTAATATCATATCTATTGATTCACTTCGATATGCACAGATCCTTAATAATCTCTTGTCTAATGCTATCAAATTTACTGATAAAGGAAGTGTATTAGTTGATGTTTCTATTGATAATGATAAGATTTTCATTTCTATAGCAGATAGCGGCTGTGGAATGTCGCATGATAAGCAAAAAATCATATTTAGTCCATTCGTACAAGCTGATAACTCAATTGCAAGAAAATATGGTGGGACTGGCTTAGGGTTAACTATTGTTTCAGAATTAACAAGTCTGATGAAAGGAACTTTAAAAGTTTCAAGTTTGGAAGGGGTCGGGACGAAAGTAGATTTGGAATTAAGTCATGAATTTGTCTCATATTATGGGGAATTATTATCTGGATATTATATTCACTATAAGAGCAATTTCGAAATTATTTCAGAATGGCTCTCTGTTTGGGGTTGTAATGAGAATATATTAAATCCAATTAACAAAGTCCTAATCAGTGATATGGATAATGTATCATTAAGCAAAGAGTTTGATTGTACCATTTTACTTGATTCGGAAAAGGTAGCATTTAAAGAAACTATAGGTACAAAGACAAATTTGAGTATCAAGCCATTTTTCCCTGATTTACTTTTAGATACTATTTTACAAGTTGCTAAACCTAACAAAGAAAAAATTATACAGACTAAGAGATCACTTAGTATCCCTGTTCTTGTAGCTGAAGATAATCCAATAAACCAGATTGTTATTATAAATCAATTACGAAATTTAGGGATAGAAGCAGAATTAGTAACAAACGGAAAAGAAGCTCTAGATGCTTTGATGACAAAGCCTAATTACTATCGTTTGTTGATAACTGACTGTCATATGCCCATCATGGACGGTTTTGAGTTAGTGAGGAATGTTAGGGAAATGACTCCTGATTCTCATTTTCTGAAAATTATCGGTTGTACTGCCGAAGATTCTAGAGTTGTACATGACACCGCAAATTTGGTCGGTTTTGATAAAGTATTATATAAGCCTTACGGGATTGAAAAATTATCAAGAATTATCAATGACTTAATTCCAGATGACCACTGGTTAGATCATGTTCCTGAATCAGACGTCGAGCAAATGAGAAGCTTATTTATATCTACCATGACTGATGATTTAATAGAGTTGAAGAAAGAAAATAGAGATAACCTTAAAAGGATCGCGCATAAAATTAAAGGAGGAGCTTCTATATTGGGTATTGAATCAATCGTTTTATTAGCTCAAGAGCTCGAAGATGGAATTCATAGTCCTAAAAATAAAGTTATTCCAACATTAATAGAAGATTTAATTAATGATGTAAATAATCATATATATAGTGCCAAACACTATATACGGGGGAGTAAATGAAAATTTTATTATTGGATGACAACCCTTTAGAGACAGAAATAATAAAGTCCAAACTTAATCAATACGATTTTTATGAGATATTATGTTTTAATCATGCGAGTTTGGCTTATGAATACTTAAGGCATAATTTTGTGGATTTGGTCATAATTGATCTTGATATGCCTGAGGAAGATGGTTTACTTGTATTATCCAAACTTAGTGCAATTAACTTTGAGCAACCTTTGTGTATATTAAGTGGTTTGGGAGAAGATATTATAATCTTGGCAGAGAAAGTCGCTAGATTATATGGTTTAAACATTATATGTTCTAATGTTAAACCAATCAATGATATTGCATTGAAAAAGGTAGTTGAATGTGCGGCTAAATTAAAATCAAAGGTTGATTCAAATGATTTTGTCTCAAATATCTCATCATATTCATTAAAAGAGATCATGAGCGGAATTGAACGTGATGAGCTTATTGTCCATTATCAACCTCAATATAGTTTTAACTCAAAAGAACTGGTTTCTTTTGAAGCTTTAATTCGTTGGGATCATTCTAGTGATGGATTGTTATATCCAAAATCTTTTATGCCAATGCTAGAAAAAAGCGGTAATACAAGAGTTATTTTTAATGCTTTGTTTAATATGGTAACCTCAAAAATTGCTAAATATCCAAGTGAATTAAAATTTTCGATAAATATATCATCCAAAGACTTATCTGATGAGACGTTTGTGGGGTACATATTGGATATATTAGACTCAAAAAAATTGCCTCCTGATCGATTCACATTTGAAATAACTGAAAATATAGCTTATGAGCTTGAACCTATAATGTTACAAAATATCACTAGATTAAAAATTAACGGATTTGGACTATCTATTGATGATTTTGGTATTGGTCATTCCAATTTGATAAATTTGGTTGAAATACCATTTACAGAGTTGAAAATAGATAGAAGGTTTGTAAAAAATTACTTGCTCTGTCTAAAGCATAAGCATGCATTAGAGTTATCTGTAAGTTTAGCTAAGAAACTAGGGTTGATTGTTGTAGCTGAAGGTATTGAAGTTTACGAGGAATACAGTGCGATGAAAAACCTAGGTGTTGATATATGCCAAGGGTATTTAACTGGAAAACCTGATTTTATAGAGAATATACTTAACTTTAGAGAGCATTGTTACACTAAAACAACTTTTTCTATCGACAAGGTTAGGTGATATTATTGGAAATAGAATCTCGATTATATAAGTTCATTACATTTTAGATACATGATGTTTTCGCTCCAAAGAGGCGTTGTTGCTTAAATCAGTTGAACCTTTTCCAAGATCTGCGATCTGATCCTTTGTGATGATTAGAACGGTGATGACATGGGTAAAGCGGAAAAGAAGATAACTAACTGGGCGGAATACAATAAGGCTCTGTGCAAGCGTGGTAGAGGTTTCCAGTATTCTGATACCGCGATTGAAACTGCCTTGATGATTAAGGGAATTTTCTCTCTTCCATTACGTGCTCTTCAAGGCTTTATCGATTCTATCTTTGAGTTATTGGATGTTCCACGGACTACACCTGTATCAGCAAACGCTCGAAGACAGTTCAGGTCAAATATCGCAATCGCATTGATAACCCAACGGTGGAACAAGCCTTTGTCTTTGTTGCCGCTTTACGTACAGCTTCATCAACAAGTGTGACTATTTTAAGCCGTTCTCATAGACAGAACCTTAA
>NZ_JBFRSX010000136.1:0-572 GCF_041473835.1 Vibrio sp. 10N.222.55.A1
TAGAATCACGCTTAAAAGGGGCGATGTAGACCTTCATATTCCTCTATAGTCAGGTATCTACCGTCACGAATCCTCGAAGGTAAGTCTATTGATTTTGTGACAAAGTAACGATGTATGAACAATAGCTGATTCGCATAGCTTTTCTTGGTGTTAAGAGTTTTGTAGTGTTCAAGAAAGGTTGTAAGAAAAGGGCACAGGGGGATGAAATTTTCATCCACAATGCTGATATCACCCCCGCCAGACTGTGTTTTAAAACTAATCACTCGACCTGTTCTATTCATTACAAAAAAATGCCCTTAATAAAAATAAGTAAGTATGGGTTGATTAGTTATAACGTTAAGGATTTTTATTCCAACTATATGAACTGTTAGTTATTTAATCAATGTAGTTTGCTTTACATATTTTTACAAAGAATAATTTGCAGGCTTCTTGATGGTAGAGAAGTTCGGTTATTCGGCGGCCGACGTCACATTGTTGTTCTTGGTTAACTATCTGTTTAACTTCTTGTTTGCGAAGCGCATTGGTCGATTTATCGGTGTGGTTGGCGAGCGTAAAGGGCGTTGTTGATCAAA
>NZ_JBFRSX010000137.1:0-360 GCF_041473835.1 Vibrio sp. 10N.222.55.A1
AAGCGGTAACGACATCAGGAACATTGACTAGTACCGATGTTGATAATCCAGACAATACGTTCACGCCGGATTCGATTTCAGGTACCAATGGCGACCTGACTATTGATGCCAGTGGACATTGGGTGTTCACCGCCAACAGTGCGTTTAATCAATTGAACGTCGGCGATAAAGTCGAAGAGACCTTCACTGTATCGTCTATTGATGGCACAACGTCAACGGTCAAAGTGACGATTAACGGCACTAACGACGCCGCTACTGTCAGTAGCGCGACCGTTGCCATCGATGAAACCGACAAAGCAGTAACGACTTCAGGAACATTGACCAGTACCGACGTGGATAATCAAGATAATGCGTTTACAC
>NZ_JBFRSX010000138.1:0-334 GCF_041473835.1 Vibrio sp. 10N.222.55.A1
GTAGCGTGATTGAGAGGACCAAGTAAAGTAAACGTATAAGCACCGTCATCAGTCAGCACTAATGTGAAGATTGGCGTCCCACCTGGGTCAGTTGCCCCTTGGTAGGTGGTCGTGTTAGTGGCACCTGTGATCTCAGTGATCTTAATACCTTCATTGCCCGACGATAGCGTCGCTTCCAGTGTTGAGATATTGCGTAGTTCGTAAGCCTCTACTTGGTCTGCACCTTTCGTGGTAACAAACGAGCCTGTCGCCTGAGCGATAAAAGAGCCTAAATCGCCTTCATCAACGACAAACGTACTCGCAACCGTCGTATCAGTGATGGTTGGCACATCAT
>NZ_JBFRSX010000139.1:0-431 GCF_041473835.1 Vibrio sp. 10N.222.55.A1
AATTCAGCGTACCACTACATGCCCAATAATGAGCACTGGAGCAAGCTTCCATACCAACAAGACAAGGAGGCATATTGGTCAACGTTTCGGACAACTTCTTTCTGCTGATATTTTTCTTCAAAAGAACTTTGCCTGATGAATCTACTCCGTGAAGAGCAAAAGAAGATTTAGCTAAGTCGATACCTAAAGTTGCAATGGTCATGGTCTCTTCCTCATTTATGTTACCGACTATAAGTTTAGACGGTGGGTGGAAGTGTCCATATCATTAACAACGCCCGGTGATTATGCCAACTGCCTCTTTGTTGAGAGCCGTAAGCCAGTAAAACAACGGTAGGTAGGTTGTCGTTCTTGAAGTGGAAACACTTAATTGAAATTGATTTCGAAAATCATCTACTTTTGCCGGTTTAAGATAAATCTATTTAAACCAATCA
>NZ_JBFRSX010000140.1:0-854 GCF_041473835.1 Vibrio sp. 10N.222.55.A1
TGCGATCCCGCCCTGAGGTAACCCCAATCCACTGTGCCTTTCTAAAAAACTGTTAAACTGTGCCTTGGAAACAAGTAGTTCATCATCACCATATGTCATGACATGCAAGATTTTCCATTTGTAGGGTTTTAGTTCGGCGATTAGTTCAGAGAAATCTTCTTCGAAATTAAGACTATTCACGACAGTGTTGATCTTTGTTTTTATACCCTCTTGGGACTGAGTCAGGCGTGCTAGTGCCTGTTTTAGATCGTCAGAGCTGAAAGAATTCCCTTTTCGGTCTTTCCTTCCAATTTTTCTCCGTGTGTTTAAGCTTTGACTGTCAAAGCTTATTCCAATCATATCCAGTATACCTTTAGGCAATGCCAGTTTGTCGTAACTTAAATAATGTCCGTTAGTTATGGTTGAAGTACTAAAGCCTTTTTGTTTTGCCAGCATCAAAGCAGTAATGAATGTATCTCCTAGCATCATAGGCTCACCGCCAGCAAAATTAAGGCGAACACTTTCGTAACCAAGCTCCTCTTTTAAGGTTGGAGTGCCTTTGATGAAGTAGTTAGCTAGTTTATCTAGTAACTTTGCAACTTCTTGCTCGGAACGATGTAGTTCATTGGGGCGTCCCCATTTTGCGAAGCAGTATGTACAACCGTAATTACAGACTTCTGTTAGGTGCCAATTGATTACTAGTTCTTTTGTTGTACCAGGTTGGATAGTTGTCATTGTTTTGCTCCTCATGTATACAGGAGGCAAGTATGAAAACATCAGCTCTAGGAAAAAATGAAAAGCAAAGTCCCCCCCCTCTCACCCCAAAAAAGGGGACGTGGGTTTCAAGACAGTTTGGAGCGGCGTTGTTGCCTAAA
>NZ_JBFRSX010000141.1:0-904 GCF_041473835.1 Vibrio sp. 10N.222.55.A1
CGACAATACTATTAAATTAATTTCATAAATTTGATGAATAATTAGCTTTAAAAATTAGCAAAATAACAATACGTGCTTTAAACTAAAACACCTAAAGTTCAAGTAATGAGTTAAGAAAAGGAGTTCCACATGGCTAAGCTGGAGGCTTATAACGCCATTTTACTTGCGGAGAACAATTTACAATCGATACTACTAAAAGAGTCTATAGAACAGAAAGTTAACCTGAACATAAAACTCATATCACCGGAAAGGCTCAGTGCTAAATCCCTAAAAAACGATGACTTAGTTCTGATTATTATTGATTTCCCGACAATGAGTAAGCAATACATTGAGAAATACCAGGAGCTCAGAGATGACGTAGCAAGTGATGTCCATGAAGTGCTACTCAATACACCAGGCGATTTCCCGCACTCTGAAATGCTTAAATGGCAGTATCTTGTCGGCATTTTTTATACGTCGGACACCCTTGAAAAGCTCGTGGCCGGCTTTAACTGCATTTTGCAAGGCGAGATGTGGATGAGCAGAAAGCTGATCTATAAATACATCCGTTTTTATAGAGACAGACAATGCGCCAAAACCAGCCCTCATTACCTCAAGCTGACCAAACGCGAACAGCAGATCATCAAACTACTCGGTGATGGCGCATCTAACACGCAAATTGCGGACACACTCTATGTCAGTGAGAATACAGTTAAAGCACACCTTCACAATACATTCAAAAAGATCAAGGTGAAGAATCGCTTACAAGCTTTGATCTGGGTTAAGAACAACGTTGCGACAAATGAGTTTGTCCAATAGACCTAACTCTCTGCCCTCAACCATAAACAGTCAATGCAGTTAGAATGTAGAAATCCCAAATACAAAAAAGCCGTAGCATCTCTGCTACGGCTTTCTTTAATGTGGT
>NZ_JBFRSX010000142.1:0-1195 GCF_041473835.1 Vibrio sp. 10N.222.55.A1
CAGGGCGGGATCGCACTTTGTTAACAAATATGATCTAATAGTGCTAAATCCACAATCACACAGCCATTTTGAACTTAATCGAACACTTATCAGTCGTCCAAGACACTCGGTCAGACATTAATCAGAAGCATGATCTTATCGATGTCATGTTCCTTGTAATTAGCGCCATCGCATCTGGATGTGAAGGATGGCAAGATATTGAATTGTTTGGGAAAGACAAACTAGATTGGCTGAGAAAATACAGAACATTTGAACATGGTATTCCACGTCGGCATACAATAGCCCGTATTTTACGTTCAGTTGTCGCAGAATCTTTGCTAGAGGCATTAGCCCTGTGGATTAACGAGCAACGCACTAGTCAACACAAGCCGATAATCGCATTCGATGGAAAAGTGCTGCGTGGCTCATACCGAAATGACAAAAAAACAGCGTTACAATTGGTTACCGCCTACGACACTGAACGTGGCCTCGTTTTGAGTCAAAAGCCGACTGAGAGCAAAAATGGCGAGATCAACGTTGTACGCCAAATGCTTGATGTTATTAACGTAAAAGGCAGTGTCATCACCATTGATGCCCTGCATTGTCAGCGCGATACGCTCGAGAAAATTGCAGAGAAAAAGGCTCACGTTGTTGTTCAAGTGAAGAACAACCAGCCCAAATTGAGAGTGGCTATTGTGGAGCAATTTCAAGCTGTCTTTGAAGCAGGTAAAGAGAAAATAGTTACCGAAATCAAAGAGAAGCACCATGGCCGCAGTGAAGAAAGATATGTATTTCAGTTAAAGGCTAAGTTACCTAAAGAGCTTGCGGAGAAATGGCCGACAGTACGAAGCATCATTGCGGTGGAGCGGCATCGAGTGATCAACGGAAAAGGAAGTGTAGACACCTCATATTACATAAGCTCTATGTCGCCGAATCACAAAATGCTAGGCCACTACATTCGTCAGCATTGGCGTATTGAAAACAGCCAGCATTACGTATTAGATGTTGTTTTTAAAGAGGATTACTCACGGATCACGCTAGATGGTGCTGTAGAAAATATAGCGTTGTTTAGACGCTTTGTGATGAACATGCTGAAGCAATGCGAATGTGGTGCACCAAGCCAAAAAGTGAAGTTGAAGAAGGCTGCTTGGAACGATGATTATCGGGCACGAGTCTTCTTTGGGTTATAAATTGAACAAAGTGTGCTCGCGCCCTG
>NZ_JBFRSX010000143.1:0-234 GCF_041473835.1 Vibrio sp. 10N.222.55.A1
TGGTGGGCACAAGTACAAGAGAGTGGAATTAAGCCATTGAAAGAGTTCGCACGAAAACTGAGTCCTTATCTTCACGGTATTATCGCATCGGCAAGTTATCCGCTAAACACCTGCACCCTAGAAGGGATAAACAACAAGATAAAGCTAATCAAGCGAATGGGGTATGGGTATCGAGATACCGACTACTTCTTCTTGAAGATAAAAGCGGCTTTCCCCGGAAAGCCGCGATGAACC
>NZ_JBFRSX010000144.1:0-467 GCF_041473835.1 Vibrio sp. 10N.222.55.A1
GGTCATTTCGTTGACAGTGAAACTTGCGACAGAGCCTTCGGTTGCTGTCATGTAGTCAGCAAGGTGCTGGTTGCCCATATGAGCTTGCCAAAGTTCACGTGATACCCAGTTTTCATAAAAAGTAAAATGCGCTGGGTTGTCGTTGTCTTGATGAAGGTCATAGTTGATGCAACCTTCTTCAGCACGAGTTATCTCGATAAGTTTTAGTAGCTCAGCTTTCACAAGTTCAATTTTGTCGTCATTGGCTTTGATGTTTGCAACAATCGTTAATGTAGTCATAGGAGTTTCCTTCGTTCTGAGTTAGTGCCGTGCTTAGCGCACTGCGTTGTTGGTATGGAGGTATAATAGTGCGAACATTGCCAATGAAAAACAGCCCATCATTTGAATAATTACCAATTAAAATTTGATAATAATCTTTTAATATTTCATGTGGTGCGATATAAAGGGATAGGCGTTGTTGCCTAAAT
>NZ_JBFRSX010000145.1:0-466 GCF_041473835.1 Vibrio sp. 10N.222.55.A1
GTATCCGCCCCATGAACCCACGAGGCGACTTGTCAGTGTTTGAAGTTCCAAGGCAGGAGTGCGTCGATATCAGGCTCAGCTTTCGCCAGCTCTTTCATGCACTTGACCATGTAGTCGTAGAGGATAAGACCGTTGGCTTTCGCGGTCTCGATGATGCTGTAAAGCATCGCGCTCGCATCAGCACCGTTTGGTGTGTTAGAGAACAGCCAGTTCTTCCTGCCAATGACCAGTGGTTTAATTGCGCGTTCAGCGCGATTATTATCAATAGATAAGTGACCATCGTCGATATAACGAATAAGCTTTGACCACTGCCCAAGCGTATATTTTATCGCTTTGCCTAGTGGGCTAGAGCCTATCACCTTCTGGGTTGTCATCCATTGGTAAAGCTCATCCAGTATCGGCTTGGCAAGCGCTTGACGCTCTGCTTTTCGCTCTTGGGCAGGCGCACCTTTTAAGCGTGATTCTA
>NZ_JBFRSX010000146.1:0-381 GCF_041473835.1 Vibrio sp. 10N.222.55.A1
CGAGGCACCATTATTTGGTACTTAACAAATAATGGTCTTTATAGACCTGATGTTGAGACAAGTAATTCCCCTTTAGTTCAGTTGGTAGAACGGCGGACTGTTAATCCGTATGTCGCAAGTTCAAGTCTTGCAAGGGGAGCCATTTTTAAAGGACTTCATTTTATATGAGGTTTTAATTGAAGAGTTTAACTCTTTAAGCAAAGAATTTAGTGTGCCGACTTAGCTCAGTAGGTAGAGCAACTGACTTGTAATCAGTAGGTCACCAGTTCGACTCCGGTAGTCGGCACCATTCTTTTGCCTCGATAGCTCAGTCGGTAGAGCAGCGGATTGAAAATCCGCGTGTCGGTGGTTCGATTCCGCCTCGAGGCACCATTATTTGGT
>NZ_JBFRSX010000147.1:0-1478 GCF_041473835.1 Vibrio sp. 10N.222.55.A1
AGTATGCTCCCGCCCTGTACCTAACCCAGTAAGCTTATTCAACGTTTTGAGCTTAGCGCGAGTTTCCCCCTGACTGTGTACTGTAATTTCTGAAATCTAATCGTCCTCCTAACAATTGGTTAACTTGTTACATCGCCGTTTCTGAGAGTGAGCGTTTGTGGTAACCATACCGCTCTTTCCAATACTTATTTGAGCCGTATAATTTCTAGCAACCCACTGAGCGATTTCGAGAATGGCCGAGTTCCTGAATGCTACCCTTTATCTTGGAGGAACAAGCGAAGTCACTCGCTTAATCTTAATTACATCGTAGCACGCTCTCGTTTCATAAATACCATCACCAGACACCTCTAGGATGCTTCGCCGTGTTTGGTTCAGTCAATTCGGGAGCACTTCTCCATCGCTAACCGTCAATAAACTTAGCTCAACTGCAATGATTTCATGAGTGCTTGTATCAACTTCAATATGAAGCTTTCTCGAGACACTACTCCTACTATCTGTCCCGTGTTTTTTACTTTCCATTCACCTTCGCCATAAACCTTAAGACCAGTCGCATCAATGGCTAAGTGTTGCATCGCCCCTCTCGTTTTTGTCTTAAATGAAATCTCAACTTGCTTGGTTCTTCGGCTACTAAAAGTGTAATGCGGACAATTTAACGAACATGGATGTAGTGGCATAGTAAATTTAGCCACCTAATTAGAGGTAATATCATCACCTCATAAGTTAACAGGTGACACAATGACAAAACGTAAAGAAGAATATTTAGTGCTGAATTTAAGGTAGAGGCTGCGCAACTCACGCTCGACCAAAACTATACTGTTGTTTCAGCAGCTCAAGCTATGAACGTCGGTAAATCCACAATGGATACGTGGGTTCGTGAGTTGAAAAAGAAACTAGCTCGCCTTTAAGAGCAAAACAAAATATTAGAAAGTGCAACAGCTCTCTTGATGTCGGACTCTCTGAACAGTTCTCAATAATCGAGAAACTCAGGAAGTGCTATAGCGTAAAACGTTGTGTAATGTGTTCAATGTTCATCGTAGTAGTTATAAGTACTGGCGAAAGCGGCCTATTGTCTACAGAGTCGCCGTTAGAAAATACTACTACTGATTATTCAGCGGAGCAGAGATTTTTCATAGTGATTGAAACTGCAACAATGTCTGAACGCGAGTTAGCTGAATACTGTAAGGTCTAAAGGGTTATTTGTCGATGACGTTAAAGCCTGGCGAGCACTATCTATCAAGGCGCTGAGCACAACATCGACTTCAATATCACACAAAGAAAAATATCACACAAAGAAAATAAGCAGTTACGTGAGGAACGCAGAAAGGTAAAAGCGTTGGAGAGGGAGTTGGCACGTAAAGAGAAAGCACTTGCTGAAACGGCTGCGCTACTGGTTTTGCGGGAAAAGTTCAATGCCCTCTGGGAAACCAACGAGGAAGACTGATTCCTATCTCAGAACGGCTTCATAGACAGGATCTTAA
>NZ_JBFRSX010000148.1:0-394 GCF_041473835.1 Vibrio sp. 10N.222.55.A1
TGGAGGCGCCTCCCGGAGTCGAACCGAGGTCCACGGATTTGCAATCCGCTGCATAGCCACTCTGCCAAGGCGCCTTCAATAGTGTTTTAAGAGAACAACTCTTTTGATCAATACCAAGCGAGGTAATAATCAAATAGATGGTGCCCCGGGCCGGACTTGAACCGGCACAACGCGAACGTCGAGGGATTTTAAATCCCTTGTGTCTACCAATTCCACCACCAGGGCACGCAATTCTTTATTGCGATGCCGATTACTGAAAAGTAAAACACCATCTTAATGTCGAAATGAATCAACACTACAAAATTTGGAGCGATACATCGGGTTCGAACCGATGACCTCAACCTTGGCAAGGTTGCGCTCTACCAACTGAGCTAGTATCGCATTTTCATTCTTA
>NZ_JBFRSX010000149.1:0-1511 GCF_041473835.1 Vibrio sp. 10N.222.55.A1
TATCGCATTTTCATTCTTATTATCTCTTAACTTATCAAACTAAGAGAAAGAATGGAGGCGCCTCCCGGAGTCGAACCGAGGTCCACGGATTTGCAATCCGCTGCATAGCCACTCTGCCAAGGCGCCTTTAATAGTGATTTAAGAGAACAACTCTTTGTTCATCACTCTACTCAAAATGTAGAAGCTAGATAGATGGTGCCCCGGGCCGGACTTGAACCGGCACAGCGCGAACGCCGAGGGATTTTAAATCCCTTGTGTCTACCAATTCCACCACCAGGGCAACGCAATCTTGCGAGGCCGATTACTGAAAAGTAAAAACACCATCTCTCAGCGACCTAAGCCGTGAGAACGAGGTGTACTTTAACGGAAGGAAAAAATTCGTCAACAATAAATTTTATCTTTTAATTCAAGTGATTAATTATCGAACTCAAAAGAATAAATTTAGTGCAGCTTGTACGGTTCTTATACTTGGATTTCTAATTTAAACGGACAAATCACTGACAACCATTGATTCAAATACCAATTGAATGCGGTGATTTTATTGTTTTAAACCAAGCAAATGGCGTTTTCATGTGCTTTTCACATTCAACGATTAGAGTTTGAAGTAACTCTTATTAAGAAGTAAACATGTGAAACCACTAAAACGATATCAATATGAGCGCTATGCCGTTCTTTGTAACCTCGCCTACCCTAGAGTTTTTAAGCAGACTCGCTATGGTTTTGACCCTAATGGACAACGCATCATCAAGAACCAGTTTGGTAAAACCATGATTAGAGTGTTGTGGAGTAGCGACAAAGATGAAGTGGTTGTGGTAATCAAAGGATCGCACAGTATCTCAGATTGGCTACTAACCTTTGCTCTATGGACCAGAAGCTGTAAGAGAATTGGGCTCAATTATCGTGTGCATGCGGGTTTCTACCATCTAATGTTTCAAGAGAGCCAGCCAAGTCGTAATGAAGATAAGCTTGGCTTAACCGTTATTGAGCGCTTGGAAGCCACGCTCACACCTCTCATCGAACAAGGAAAAAGAGTGTCTATTACTGGCCACTCTTCCGGAGGCGCTATCGGTTGTGTCTTCGCTGATTACTTTGATCAAAAGTACCCAGGCTGTATTAAACGAATAGTGACTTTTGGCCAACCCGCCATTGGTGATTGGAGCTTTCGAAAGCACTATCGCATGAGTAAGAAGACCTACCGAATTTGCTGTGACATCGACATCGTGACCTTCATGCCACCGGTTCCTTTGCTCTATTGGCATGTAGGTAAAGTGCTTTGGCTTTATAACGGACGAATCTATGAGAACACTCCTACATTAATCCGCCTTGGTCGCTCTATCTTTAGTTGGCTGATAAGACCTTTCTCTTACCACTTAATGAGCAAGTATATCCGTAACAAAGATTTCTTTGATAAGCATTGAAATGGGTACGTAGGAAGCTTTTAGCGGGGTCAAAAACGAAAAAACCAGTCACTAGGACTGGTTTTTTCTGAATGATGGAGGCGCCTCCCGGAG
>NZ_JBFRSX010000150.1:0-688 GCF_041473835.1 Vibrio sp. 10N.222.55.A1
AAATAAGAATAATATTAAAGATTTTATTTTTCCAAGAATTGCTACAAACCATTCCAAAAACGAATATATATAAAACAAAACTTCACTTCCACAAATAATAGCGCCTAAAGATTAGACGCTATTAATATTAATTATTACTAGACTTTTTTAAAGCTTGTAGAGAAATTATACGATCCACAAACATCGTCAGCCTTTTTGCTAGTCATTCTTTTATCATTGGAATATCTTGTAAAATGGTAGCCGCGAACTATGATTTGACCACCGCTAGGGTAACTAGGGGCATAACATTCCACTTGCCATTTGCCACCCACTATATTACGAGCTTCATTGCTATTGAGAGTTTTCATAAATTTCCTCATTTTGTATGTTTAATTAAATTTCTCGTCAAATTGAACTCGACCAGAAAATTATAAAGAAATGTCCGCCTAACTTACATAATACAAATCCCTAACGATTGTAGTAAAATTCCCATTCAAGGGGTTCAATGTATTTACACGTCTTCAATAATCAACTTCATCTGTAGAAATTTGGCTAGGAACTTCTTCCAAGCATGAATATTGACGTAACTACCTCGTCAAGCGGCTCAAACGGCTTTGTTGCGAAATTAAATTTAGAGATAGAGCCACCCCATTTCATTTGTTTCTTAGTCAACACGACAAATTTCATGCATACCTAACCCAGTAAGCTT
>NZ_JBFRSX010000151.1:0-259 GCF_041473835.1 Vibrio sp. 10N.222.55.A1
TGATGGAAAAAACAGGCAATGCAACTCCAGTATTCTCATTCACAGTGACTTACGCAGTAGCCAACGTGCTATTGACCCTTTGGGGACCAATCATCGTCGGCATTATCTCCGTCAACGCTGGTATGTAATTCAGACTATAACGTCAGTCTAAGACGTCAATCCAATTAAAACACTAAGCGATTCCCTGGCCAAACATAGGGAAGGGGATCGACTTGCTAAAATTTATGAAAGTAAGGTATCTATTATGACTACTCAAACT
>NZ_JBFRSX010000152.1:0-580 GCF_041473835.1 Vibrio sp. 10N.222.55.A1
TAGGAAACAAAGCCCATTGGAACATTACTTTTTATTGTCCCATTGAACTCAACATATTTATGAGCGGTGAAAAAATTTCAGGGCACCTTAAGGATTTGTCGTCGTGTTTGCTTGAGCAAGTTAAGAAGGACTTTTGCAACAGTGACTGTTGATAAACTTACCTTGCGCGTAAGAAGTGCCTTATTGGTGCGTGCGAAATGTCTTATTTTCGGGTGGCTATGAGATGGTTGGTGATATTTTTAGTATATAATACAAAAGCTTATAATAAATCCATCATATGCTTATATTTGACGGCATGTTTCCTGTAGGCGATTATATGGAAAATTTCTGTCATTGGTTATCTGTTAATGTCATACAAAAAACTGTTAGTCGTATTAGCTTTTTTATGTTTACCCCTGCCATCCTTAAGTAAGGATCTTATACCTAATAATGAGATAAAGCCTTTAGAAAATGGTGAGTTACTTAAAGTTGGGGTGATGAATGGATTCAATGAAATAGAATTGGATTCCTTAGAGGAAATTTTCAATAAAATTGGATTAGATGTAGAATATGTAATTTTTGATGAAATTAATAGTTTAAA
>NZ_JBFRSX010000153.1:0-364 GCF_041473835.1 Vibrio sp. 10N.222.55.A1
CTGGGATAAAACAGGCTTCACAATTATCGGCCACGAACCCATCAAAATAAACTATTTTACAATGAGTTAATCGAGAATAAAGCCTTATTCTCCAAGCGTTAACGGCACGATTTTAGTATAATCAATGCTATGAAAAAGACGCCAAATATCGACCCAGAAAGCCAAGATGTTGCCGAGCTACAAGCGATGGTAGCTGCTCTGATGTCGGAGAAAAATGAGTGGAAACAAGAGCGCCAATCGCTGCTTGAACAACTCAAACTCGCCTTCGACCGTCAGTTCGCGAAACGCTCGGAGGCATTAAAGCCTTACGATGAATCATAAGGTGACCTCTTCAACGAAGCGGAATGTGAAGCCGTTAAAGAAG
>NZ_JBFRSX010000154.1:0-227 GCF_041473835.1 Vibrio sp. 10N.222.55.A1
TAAGATCCTGTCTATGAATGCTTGTTAGCTCGTGCGCAGCCCTAATTACATCTGAAAGCTCAATGTTTACGTAAAATGGTTTTGCGCCATTTTCGGTTTGTAGTTCTGCTGGCACTAGACCTTTCTCAGTTTGAAAATGGAACCGTTCTAACACAAACTCTTTATCTTTCATTTTATTCCTCTTTTTTCAATAGCACTCCCTCCACAACCCAGGGCGGGAGCATACT
>NZ_JBFRSX010000155.1:0-417 GCF_041473835.1 Vibrio sp. 10N.222.55.A1
CAAATATATATAATTTATTGTAACTTGGGTTTTGACAGGTGTGTTTTAAAGTATCTTTGTGGCTACTTATTTCTTTAACAAGCTTCATATCGTTATCGTCTATATAGCGTTGAAATTCCTGACTATTAAAGTGAGGATATGACGGGCTATAAACAATCATGTCCGGATCATATTTTTCAAGATCCTTAGCATAGTTACACCCTTGCCATGCATGACAACCATTACCCTTCAAGTTATCTGGCATTGCTATATTTGGTGAATACGCTACTTTTTTATTATCAGGTAGATCTTTTAAATATTCCCACGCTATGTTTTTAGTTTTTGTTGACTGTAAAAAGAAGCGTTTTTGTTGTTCGTTAATCGACACACTGAGGTTTGAAATAAACACCAAAGACAGTGTAAAAAGTATGATATATC